>NZ_FQTU01000035.1 GCF_900128885.1 Alkalibacter saccharofermentans DSM 14828 | reverse complement strand
AAGTAAAGTAAAAACAAACGATCATCTAAACATCTACCGTTTTGGTTTTAAAACTGAAACAAAAGATTATTTTAGGTCAGCCAAGATTTTCAAGACTCAGGTCAAGGAAAGGGAGGCGAAGCTTAAAAGAGGTCAAGTTACTAAGAGCATAGGGAGAATGCCTTGGCACTGGGAGCCGAAGAAGGACGTGACAAGCTGCGAAAAGCTGCGATGAGGTGCAAATAACCGATTAGTCGCAGATATCCGAATGGGGAAACCCGGCAGGTAGAAGACCTGTCACCCGCATATGAATAAAATAGTATGCGAGGAGGGAACTCGGGGAACTGAAACATCTAAGTACCCGAAGGAAGAGAAAGAAAACTCGATTTTCCAAGTAGCGGCGAGCGAAAGGGAAAGAGCCTAAACCGTATTTATACGGGGTAATGGGATATGCAAAGGAGATCTAAAGAGAAGCCGAAGCGCATGGGAAGGCGCACCATAGGGAGTAAGAGTCTCGTAGGCGAAATTGATAGATACAGGCATATTTCCGGAGTACCACGGGACACGTGAAACCCTGTGGGAATTAGGGGGGACCACCCCCCAAGGCTAAATACTACCCAGTGACCGATAGAGAATAGTACCGTGAGGGAAAGGTGAAAAGAACCCCGGGAGGGGAGTGAAACAGAACCTGAAACCCTATGCTTACAAGCAGTGGGAGCGATAAGTGACCGCGTGCTTTTTGTAGAACGGACCAGCGAGTTACGATGTGTAGCAAGGTTAACTGCTTAAGGCAGGAAGCCGAAGGGAAACCGAGTCTTAATAGGGCGTATAGTTGCATGTTGTAGACCCGAAACCGTGTGATCTACCCATGTCCAGGGTGAAGCGTGAGTAAAATCACGTGGAGGCCCGAACCGGTGTCTGTTGAAAAAGGCTCGGATGAGGTGTGGGTAGCGGAGAAATTCCAATCGAACACGGAGATAGCTGGTTCTCCCCGAAATAGCTTTAGGGCTAGCGTTAAGGGATGAATAGTGGAGGTAGAGCACTGAATTGGCTAGGGGGCGTATAGCTTACCGAACCATATCAAACTCCGAATGCCACATATTTTACCTTGGCAGTCAGACTGCGTGAGATAAGTTTCGTAGTCGAAAGGGAAACAGCCCAGACCATCAGCTAAGGTCCCAAAGTGTAAGTTAAGTGGGAAAGGATGTGCAATTGCTAAGACAACTAGGATGTTGGCTTAGAAGCAGCCACTCATTTAAAGAGTGCGTAATAGCTCACTAGTCGAGTGATTGTGCGCCGAAGATTACCGGGGCTAAAACTTACCACCGAAGCTATGGCTTGCAGATTAATCTGCAGGGG
>NZ_FQTU01000034.1 GCF_900128885.1 Alkalibacter saccharofermentans DSM 14828 | reverse complement strand
ACCTGCTGGCAACTAAATACAAGGGTTGCGCTCGTTGCGGGACTTAACCCAACATCTCACGACACGAGCTGACGACAACCATGCACCACCTGTCCTCCTGTCCCCGAAGGGAACTTCGCATCTCTGCGATCATCAGGAAATGTCAAGACCTGGTAAGGTTCTTCGCGTTGCTTCGAATTAAACCACATGCTCCGCTGCTTGTGCGGGCCCCCGTCAATTCCTTTGAGTTTCAATCTTGCGATCGTACTCCCCAGGCGGAGTGCTTATTGTGTTAACTACGGCACTGAGTTGCCCCAACACCTAGCACTCATCGTTTACGGCGTGGACTACCAGGGTATCTAATCCTGTTCGCTCCCCACGCTTTCGCGCCTCAGCGTCAGTATCTGTCCAGTAAGTCGCCTTCGCCACTGGTGTTCCTCCTAATATCTACGCATTTCACCGCTACACTAGGAATTCCACTTACCTCTCCAGTACTCAAGTTCTCCAGTTTCAAATGCAATTCCGAGGTTGAGCCCCGAACTTTCACATCTGACTTAAAAAACCGCCTACACGCCCTTTACGCCCAGTAATTCCGGACAACGCTTGCCCCCTACGTATTACCGCGGCTGCTGGCACGTAGTTAGCCGGGGCTTCCTCTAAGGGTACCGTCATTTTTTTCTTCCCCTTTGACAGAACTTTACGATCCGAAGACCTTCATCATTCACGCGGCGTTGCTGCGTCAGGGTTGCCCCCATTGCGCAATATTCCCCACTGCTGCCTCCCGTAGGAGTCTGGGCCGTGTCTCAGTCCCAGTGTGGCCGTCCGCCCTCTCAGGCCGGCTACCCATCGTCGCCTTGGTGAGCTGTTATCTCACCAACTAGCTAATGGGACGCGGGTCCATCCTATGGCGATAAATCTTTCATTGATATGTCATGCGACATCTCAACTACATACGGTATTAATCCCGGTTTCCCGAGGCTATCCCCTTCCATAGGCCAGGTTACCCACGCGTTACTCACCCGTCCGCCACTTTCACTTCAGTGTAGTAAACTACTCTGAAGATCACGTTCGACTTGCATGTGTTAGGCACGCCGCCAGCGTTCGTCCTGAGCCAGGATCAAACTCTCTATTATAAAGTGTTTGAGTCCGTCTTAGAACTCTCTTGGCTTTTTGATACTCTTGGTATCAACGTTGTTACAGTTAATTCTTTCTTTCTTGGCTTGTTTTCGTGTGCTATTATATTTTCAAAGATCTTGGTTTGTGCGCCGTTTCCCTGTCTCTGTGTTCTCTCTGTCTCTCTTGGCGACTCTTACTATTATACGCACATGCATACCCTATGTCAACACGTTTTTAAAACTTTTTT
>NZ_FQTU01000033.1 GCF_900128885.1 Alkalibacter saccharofermentans DSM 14828 | reverse complement strand
CTGCTGCGCAGTCGAGAAATGAGACTCCGTCTCGTAAAAACTGTCTCTAAAAGCAAGATTTCAATACGCGCGTTGCGCTTTTCTCGCGAGTAAAATGAGCCCTTGACGGAGCTCCTTTAGCGTTCCCAGTAATTATAAATAACAAACGGTAGGTGATTGTATGCCAAGTGCAGCAAGAATAAGAAAGAATAATAAAAACAAAAAGAAAAGACTGAAAAAAATATTGATCGCCACATTTGCCATCATAGTGGTTCTGACATCTGCGGCATTTTTATTCGTAAACAATATGTTCGGCAAGATGGACCAGGTGAAAATCAACGAGGACGATCTTGGAATAACCGACAACTCTAACAAAAAGATTACCAATATCGCATTGTTTGGAATAGATACAAGAGGAAACAGCTACGACAATTCCCGTACGGACAGCATAATGATCGCCACTGTGGATACAGACAACAAAAAGATCAAGCTTACATCTATAATGAGGGACACATACGTCAGCATACCCGGAAAAAAATACGACAAGATAAATCACGCATACGCCTATGGCGGACCTGAGCTTGCCATTAAGACTATAAACACCAACTTTGACATGAACATCCGTGATTTCGTCACCGTAAACTTCGATGCCATGGAAAGAATAGTGGATGCAGTAGGCGGAGTTGACATTGAAATAAGCAGCGCCGAAGCTACACAGATTTCAGGCATAAGCTCTGGAGGTCTTCACACCTTAAACGGTTCCCAGGCAGTTGATTACAGCAGGATCCGTAATATAGGAAATGCGGACTACGAACGTACTGAAAGACAGAGGACAGTCCTGGAGAACGTGCTTAACAAGGTGCTTAGAGACAGATCCATTACAAGAGCCATGAGCCTTGCAGACAGCCTTCTTCCTTATGTGCAGACGAGCTTGTCAAGATCTGAGATACTAAGCCTTGGAACAAGAGTCATGACTAGCGGAACCTCATCCATTGCGGACAGCAGGCTTCCACTTGACGAACACAGCAAGGGCGGATTGTTTGGTGGAGTTTACTACTTAAAGCCGATGACCCTTGTGGACAATGCAAGATACCTGCACGAGTTCATTTATGAAAATGAAGATTATTCTCCCAGCGATTCGCTGATGGAGATAAGCAATAAGATGCCCTAAGCGTCCTAGACGCGTCGAAGGGTTGGCATGACAAACCCCCCAATGCACAGCATCGGGGGGTTTTGTTGTTAAACGATTGTGAGGCGATCGGGAAACAGTCGTTTAGTCGCTGAGGCGACTGTGGGACGCAGGGCTTCGCCCTACGGGAAATGACTGCTGCGCAGTCGAGAAATGAGACTCCGTCTCGTAAAAACTGTCTCTAAAAGCAA
>NZ_FQTU01000032.1 GCF_900128885.1 Alkalibacter saccharofermentans DSM 14828 | reverse complement strand
GCGCAAAAAGGAATAGTTGTGGCAGAGGGATTTGACTATGAAATAATAGAAAAGATGAACAAGCCCCACGACAACTTGAGCCTATTGGTTACGCTAAAGTCAACGGGAGAAGTAGAAAAGACGGTAGTGGCGAGCGTGATGGAGTCCTTGACTGTAGACCCAGATAATTCAAGTGACTGGAAAAGACTGAAAGAAATCTTTGTAAACCCAAGCCTACAGATCGTAAGCTTTACAATAACAGAAAAAGGATACAACCTAAAGGATAATAAAGGGAGCTACTATCCAGCGGTTCAGGCAGATTTTGAAGCTGGCCCCGAAAACACCCAAAGCTATATCGGAAAGCTTGTAAGTCTGGTTTTTGAAAGATACAAAGCCGGCAAGCTTCCGCTAGCCCTTGTGAGCATGGACAACTGCTCCCACAACGGAACAAGGCTACATGATGCCGTAGTCGATTATGCAAGGAACTGGGTTGAAAAGGGACTGGTTGAAGAAGGGTTCTTATCCTACTTGGAAGATCCCGGGTTCATATCCTTCCCATGGAGCATGATAGACAAGATAACCCCAAGACCAGATGGAAACGTCAAGGAGATGCTAAGAGAAGAAGGCTTTGAAGATGTAGATGACATAATAACATCCAAAAACACTTATGTCGCTCCTTTTGTAAACGCAGAAGAGCCCCAGTATCTTGTGATTGAAGATATCTTCCCTAACGGAAGACCTGATATTTATGACAAGGGAGTAATGTTTTCAGATAGGGAGACGGTGGACAAGGTTGAAAAAATGAAGGTATGCACCTGCCTTAATCCCCTTCATACGGCACTTGCCATATATGGATGCCTTCTTGACTACACCTTGATTTCAGAGGAGATGAAAGATCCTCTTCTTAAGAAGATGGTAGAAACAATAGGGTATGTGGAAGGGCTTCCCGTGGTGGTAGATCCCAAGATCATCAAGCCTAAGGAATTTATCGACGAGGTAATCGGAGTCAGGCTACCAAATCCATTTATGCCTGATACGCCACAAAGAATAGCGACAGATACTTCTCAAAAGCTCAGCATAAGGTTTGGAGAGACGATAAAGGCCTATGATAAAGATGAAAATCTTGATGTGGGGGACCTAAAGATAATCCCTTTGGTGCTGGCCGGATGGCTAAGATACCTTATGGGCATAAACGACCGTGGAGAAACGATGGAGCTAAGCTCAGATCCATTGCTGGAGGAGCTTAAATTTCAGCTGGAGGAGATAAAGCTTGGAGATAGTGAAGGATATGCTGAGAAGATAAAGCCGATACTTTCTGATGAAAAGATATTTGGGGTGGACTTGTATTCAGTTGGTCTTGGTGAAAGAGTTGAATCTTACTTTGGAGAGCTTATAGAGTCTGAAGGTGCAGTGGAAAAGACCTTGAGAAAGTATCTATAATATAAAACGGAGGGAAAAACATATGAAAATGTCATGGAGATGGTATGGAGAGGGGAATGATTCTATAAC
>NZ_FQTU01000031.1 GCF_900128885.1 Alkalibacter saccharofermentans DSM 14828 | reverse complement strand
ATCCCGCAGCGACATACTCTCCCAGGACGTCTCCATCCAAGTACCATCTGCGCAGGAGGACTTAACTACTGTGTTCGGTATGGGAACAGGTGTAGCCCCTCCGCCATTGCCGCGGAATAATTAAATCTCAAATGAGATTTGAAAACTGCATAAACTACATAAGCAAAGTATTGTTTCAATCATTCTAAACCTATTGGTCAAGTCCTCGGTCTATTAGTACCAGTCAGCTGAATGCATTTCTGCACTTACACCTCTGGCCTATCAACCCGGTCGTCTACCGGGGACCTTACTTCTTTCGAATGAGATATCTCATCTTGAGGGGGGCTTCGCGCTTAGATGCCTTCAGCGCTTATCCCTTCCAGACTTAGCTACCCAGCTATGCCCTTGGCAGGACAACTGGTGCACCAGAGGTCTGTCCATTCCGGTCCTCTCGTACTAGGAACAGCTCCTCTCAAATATCTTGCGCCCACGACGGATAGGGACCGAACTGTCTCACGACGTTCTGAACCCAGCTCGCGTGCCTCTTTAATGGGCGAACAGCCCAACCCTTGGGACCTACTACAGCCCCAGGATGAGACGAGCCGACATCGAGGTGCCAAACCTCCCCGTCGATGTGGACTCTTGGGGGAGATAAGCCTGTTATCCCCGAGGTAGCTTTTATCCGTTGAGCGATGGCCCTTCCACTCGGTACCACCGGATCACTAAGCCCGACTTTCGTCCCTGCTCGAGATGTCTCTCTCGCAGTCAGTCTACCTTTTGCCTTTGCACTCTACGAATGATTTCCAACCATTCTGAGGTAAACTTTGGGCGCCTCCGTTACTCTTTCGGAGGCGACCGCCCCAGTCAAACTGCCCACCTGGCAATGTCCCATAACCGGTTAACGGCTACTGGTTAGAATTTCAGTATGGTAAGAGTGGTATCCCAACAGCGGCTCAGATAAAACTAGCGTCCTATCTTCTCAGCCTCCCACCTATCCTGTACATACAATACCAAAATCCAATGCCAAGCTACAGTAAAGCTCTACGGGGTCTTTCCGTCCTGTCGCGGGTAACTCGCATCTTCACGAGTACTACAATTTCACCGGGTGTGTTGTTGAGACAGTGCCCAAATCGTTACGCCTTTCGTGCGGGTCAGAACTTACCTGACAAGGAATTTCGCTACCTTAGGACCGTTATAGTTACGGCCGCCGTTTACTGGGGCTTAAGTTCATGCCTTCGCTTGCGCTAAGCAGTCCCCTTGACCTTCCAGCACCGGGCAGGCGTCAGCCCCTATACTTCATCTTTCGATTTAGCAGAGACCTGTGTTTTTGCTAAACAGTCGCTTGGGCCTTTTCTCTGCAACCTTTCCGTATCATTTTACAATAACCGGATTAGGCTCCCCTTCTCCCGAAGTTACGGGGTTATTTTGCCGAGTTCCTTAACAACACTTCTCCCGCTCATCTTAGGATTCTCTCCTCATCTACCTGTGTCGGTTTGCGGTACGGGCACCTTTTTCCTCAATAGAAGCTTTTCTCGACAGTGTGAAATCAGCTGCTTCCCTACTTTATTTTCGGTCCCCTTCATGCCTCATGCTTCACGGATCCCGGATTTGCCTAGGATCCACACTCGACATTTGGCCCGTCTCTTCCATTCGACGGGTCAGCTTATCCTCCTGTGTCACTCCATCTCTCAAACAGTTAAAGGTGGTACTGGAATTTCAACCAGTTGTCCATCGCCTACGCCCTTCGGCCTCGGCTTAGGTCCCGACTTACCCTGAGCGGACGAACCTTCCTCAGGAAACCTTGGATTTTCGATGGAAAGGATTCTCACCTTTCTTTCGCTACTCATACCAGCATTCTCTCTTGTGTACAATCCACCTCGCCTTCCAGCTCAGCTTCGCCTCGTACACAATGCTCCCCT
>NZ_FQTU01000030.1 GCF_900128885.1 Alkalibacter saccharofermentans DSM 14828 | reverse complement strand
TTAAGAAGTTGTTTTACAACAGGAAACAGTCGTTGAACAATCGTAAATGATTTTAAGACCTCTGCCGTTTTTCAGTCGCTATCTATACTAATCGAAAAAAGCTTTCCAACGCTTTTGAATGTTCAAGAATTGATCATATTGCATCAAGGAGAAATGATATGAATAAATTATTTGGATTTCAGAAGTTGGAAATATATCAGCAATCAAAACATTTAGTAAAAGAAATTTATTCTATGACTCGCAAATTTCCTGTGAAAGAAGCATACTCTTTAGTTTCGCAAATGAATCGTGCTGCGGTTTCGATATCATCAAATATTGCTGAAGGCTCAAGTAGGAATAGCTTAAAAGATAAGATACGCTTTATAAACATATCCTATGGGTCATTAATGGAGTTGATCTGCCAGATGGAAATATCATACGAGCTATGTTACATAACGTCTGATCAGTACGAAAACTTCTTAATCTTGTCAAAAGATTTATCCGTTAAATTGAACAACTATATGAACTATTTAAAAAAATCAATATAAAATAACTGGTTTTAACAATTGTTAAACAATGCTACCCTACAGTTCAACGATTGTTCAACCATGTTTGGGTGCTCGCACCCAAAAGGGGGATCATTATGATCGATTTACACAGTCACATTATTTATGGAGTGGACGATGGCGCTTCATCCTTTAAAGAGGCCCTCGCCATGGTGAAGGCTGCATCTGAGGCAGGCTACACAGATGTGGTATGCACGCCGCATTTCATTGCGGATTCTGAGTTTGAATCATCTGCAGGCTCAAACCAAAGCGTTTTAGACGAAATTAACTCCCATCTCCAATCTGAAGGCAAGCCGCTTAACCTCCATCTTGGAAGCGAGATTTATTTCGATCCCAGTTCCGTTGAATCCTTAAACACCAAGCAGGCTGCCACTTTAAATAAAAGCAAATACGTTCTGGTAGAGGTTCCAAGGCAGAAGATGAATTTCTCCAGTCTTTTAAATTACGTATTTCAGCTTGAAATTGCAGGATACTCAGTTGTACTAGCCCATCCCGAGAGGTACGATTTTGTCATAGAGGACCCTAATCATCTGGCTTCTCTGATTAAGAGGGACGTTATCATCCAGATGAACCTTCTTAGCCTGACGGGAAAATACGGAGATCAGGTCAAAAAAACAGCAAAGCTCATGCTTGACCACAATATGGTCCACGCTGTTGCAACAGATGCACACAAGCCTCAGCACTACCACGAAGCCATTGATGGGCTGAACCTGCTGGAAAAGCAGGTAGGCAGCGATATGTTTGACCAGCTTACCAACTATAATCCCGGATTTATCATAAACAACGAAATCTTTTATCCCGACAGTCCGGTAAAGATAAAGAAAAAGGGCATCTTTGCCTGGCTTAAAAAATAGACATCCACACGAAGGAGGTTCATATGAAAAAATTCTTGTTTATTCCCTTAACCTTGGTTCTCGCAGCGGTTTTAATTCTTGGAAGCCAGTTTGCCAACAAGCCTCTTTATACCAGGGAAGAAATCGAATCATTCAATAAGGAAGCTGCAGAAAAAATTTCTCGGTCCGATGCCTTCGTAGATGAAGCAGGCGAAGATAACTCGCTTCCTTCAGACGGCTCTCCCGTGATAAGGGTCAATTACCCTTCAGGCCTGGAAAATGGCGGCACCGTACAAAGCGATAGGGTGTACCTTAGATTTGACGGAGAAAACGAAATAATAAGCGCAAGTTTAAACGGCATGAGGATTTCAACCACAGAAGCTATGATTACAACTGCTGGCTCCTACGAGGTAGTAGTGGAGGATGTTCTTGGGAATGTGGCGGAGTTTGAGTTTAGTCTAATAAAGTGAGGCGGGAAATACATGTTAAACGATTGTGGGGCAATCGGGAAACGGTTGGGAAACAATCGTATTGGTCGCTTTCCACTTTCTACTTTCCAACTGACCAACTTTCCTGCTTTCCGCTGACGCCTTAAGAGTTCCTTTATTTACATTTTGGTGACAAAAAAACGCATTGCTTTATAAGGACAACGTGATATAATTTACTAGGTGAGTCGGGAAATGCATGTTAAACGATTGTGGGGCAATCGTTTAGTCGCTGAGGCGACTGTTTATTGTCCGGCTCTGCCGCACGGGAAATGACTGCTGCGCAGTCGAGAAATGAGACTCCGTCTCGTAAAAACTGTCTCTAAAAGCAA
>NZ_FQTU01000029.1 GCF_900128885.1 Alkalibacter saccharofermentans DSM 14828 | reverse complement strand
CGAAGCCCACGAACTCGGACACCATCGGTGTCCGTGGTGCTGTCTCTATGCATACTAAGGTGCGAACCAAAGTGTTTGAGCTTGCTTTTGATAGCAATCAGTTGAAAAGTGGGAAGTGGAAAGCAGAAATTGGGGTCATAATGCACGTTGCACCCTTTGCGAGAAAAATTGAACCTTTTTGGCCATTATATGAGGACCTTTCCATGTATATAAAAAAACTCCCCAATCATATGGAGAGCCTTTATAACTTAAAAAATAAAATATACTATAAACATCAACGCTATAATATACATAACGGGATGAATATCTTTCCTTTTGCCTGACAGCAGCTTGACTAGAACATAGGATATCCCTCCAAATGCAAGACCATCCGAAATACTGTATGCCAAAGGCATCATGAGTATTGTTAAAAAAGCTGGCAGCGCTTCAGTGTAGTCATTAAAATCTATATCCACAACATGTTCCATCATAAACAATCCAACGACAATCAAAGCTGGAGCAGTTGCAAATGCAGGTATTACTGAAATTACAGGGCTAAAAACAAGAGCCAGAATAAACAATACTCCAGTTGTGAATGCAGTCAAACCTGTTCTTCCACCATCTGCCACTCCTGAAGCACTTTCAACGTATGTTGTAGTAGTTGAAGTCCCTAATACAGCACCGGCTGTTGTAGCTACGGCATCTGCCAAGAGCGCTTGCTTTATTTTAGGAAGCTTTCCTTCCTTAGTTAAAAATCCAGCTTTAGTAGATACACCTATTAATGTTCCCAAAGTATCAAATAGGTCTACAAATAAAAATGTGAAAATTACAATCACGAAATCCAAACTCAGCATTTGTGCAAAATCAAATTTGAAAAATATCGGTTCAAGAGATGGGGGTGCCGATATTATGCCAGAAGGAATTAATGAATACATCCCGATATCAGGGTTTACAACATATATTCCCGCAAATTGAGATATAAGTCCCAACAAATAAGTAATTAGTATCCCCCAAAGAATCGCGCCTCTTACTTTTTTTACTATCATAACAACTGTAATTATTACTCCGACTAAAGTTAAAATAGCCGTGATAGATTTCAAACTTCCCAATCCTACTAAAGTAGCTTGATTTCCGACGATTACACCTGCATTTTGTAGTCCTATAAATGTAATGAACAGGCCAATCCCTACCCCTACAGCTTTTTTTAATGTTGAAGGTATTGCATTAAACAAAGCTTCTCTGACATTAAAAAAACTTAAAAGAATGAAAATAATACCTTCTACAAAAATGGCCGTTAAGGCAATTTCCCAACTATATCCCATTTGTAGTACTACTACGTATGCAAAATAAGCATTTAAGCCCATTCCAGGCGCTAGAGCAAAAGGATAATTAGCGAATATAGCCATAAAAAAAGTTCCGATAGCAGCTGCTATAGCTGTAGCTGTTATAAGTGCATTAAAATCCATTCCCGTTACAGATAATATGCTGGGATTAACGATTAATATATAAGCCATAGTCATAAATGTCGTTATACCAGCCATTACTTCTGTTTTCACATTTGTATTATTTTCCTTCAACTTAAAAAAAGAATCCAAAAATGATTTCATAACTTCCTCCTTCTATTTTGACTATTGAAAAGAACTTTTATATTTTATCATATTTCATAGTTAATTATAATAAACTGGCATACAATAAAAAAAAGGTCTTCCAGTTTTCTGAAAGACTTAAGTTCTTTGAATGGTGACCCATCCGCGACTCGAACGCGGGACACCCTGATTAAAAGTCAGGTGCTCTACCGACTGAGCTAATGGGTCTTAAATGGTGGGGGAAAGAGGATTCGAACCTCTGAAGGCGGAGCCAACAGATTTACAGTCTGCCCCCTTTGGCCACTCGGGAATTCCCCCAAAAATAATGGAGCTGGTGATAGGAATCGAACCTACAACCTGCTGATTACAAGTCAGCTGCTCTACCGTTGAGCCACACCAGCATGAAAACATATATTTAACTCTTATTTCCTTATAAAAAATGGCGACCTGGAAGGGACTCGAACCCTCGACCTCCAGCGTGACAGGCTGGCATTCTAACCAACTGAACTACCAGGCCGCAATGAGTCTGAATATTTAAAACTACAGACTCTTAATTGTTTACCTTGAATAATGCAAGGTAATGAGTTAAGACAAATTGGTGACCCCTAGGGGACTCGAACCCCTGTTACCGCCGTGAAAGGGCGGTGTCTTAACCGCTTGACCAAGGGGCCAAATGGCTCCCCAGGTTGGACTCGAACCAACAACCTACCGGTTAACAGCCGGTTGCTCCACCATTGAGCTACTGAGGAATGAATCCCGCAGCGACATACTCTCCCAGGACGTCTCCATCCAAGTACCATCTGCGCAGGAGGACTTAACTACTGTGTTCGGTATGGGAACAGGTGTAG
>NZ_FQTU01000028.1 GCF_900128885.1 Alkalibacter saccharofermentans DSM 14828 | reverse complement strand
GCTATTGGGCGAAGCCCGTAAGCTCGAACAGCGAAGCTGTAGGAGATGCCGACAAAAAAAGCACCGGCTCTCGCCGGCACTTTTTATCTATTATCTTTGGTTTTTGATACTTCGATTCTGACAATGGCTCTTCTAAGAGCAGCCTGTGCCCAAACAAGATCCTGGTCGCTTTTCTTAAGAGTGGCCTCAGCCATCTCTTTTGCTTTTAGCGCTCTTTCAACATCTATCTCCTCAGGCCATTCCGCCGCATCCGCCAGTATGACCACCTTTTCTGGCTCAATCTTAGCAAAACCGCCAAGCAAGGTAGCGCTTCTGAACTTCTTCGGATCTGAATAGATTTTCAGCTCACTTAAAGCAAGGGTTGTCATCAAGGGTGTATGGTTGGCGAGGATCGCCATGTTCCCCTCGGCGCCCTTTAATACGATTCTGTTGATTTCACCGTCATAAAACACTCTTTCGGGTGTGATGATCAGCAACCTGTACGTGGACATCCCATCACCTTCCTTATTTTTTAGCTTTCATTCTCTCAGCTTTTTCTATAGCGTCGTCTATTGTTCCTACAAGCAGGAAGGCGCCTTCCGGCAATTCGTCATGCTTGCCTTCCAATATCTCCTTAAATCCTCTTATAGTCTCATTGATGGAAACGTACTTGCCTTCAAGTCCGGTAAACTGCTCTGCTACGTTGAATGGCTGGGATAAGAATCTCTCAACCTTTCTGGCTCTCGATACGATGATCTTATCCTCATCAGAAAGCTCGTCGATACCTAGTATCGCGATGATATCTTGAAGCTCCTTGTATCTTTGCAGAATTTCCTGAACTCTTCTGGCAACTCCGTAGTGCTCATCCCCAACGATCTTTGGATCCAAAATCCTTGAAGAAGAGTCAAGAGGATCTACCGCAGGATAGATTCCCTTTTCGGAAATCGCTCTGTTAAGTACAGTCGTCGCATCAAGATGGGCAAAGGTGGTAGCAGGAGCCGGGTCTGTAAGGTCATCTGCAGGTACATAAACTGCCTGTACTGATGTGATAGATCCCTTGCTGGTAGACGTAATCCTCTCCTGTAGGGCTCCCATCTCGGTAGCCAGCGTAGGCTGGTATCCTACCGCACTTGGCATCCTTCCAAGAAGGGCTGAAACCTCTGAACCCGCCTGAGTAAATCTAAATATATTGTCGATGAACAAAAGCACGTCCTGGCCTTCCTGATCTCTGAAGTATTCTGCCATGGTAAGGCCTGTCAAAGCTATACGCATCCTCGCTCCAGGCGGCTCGTTCATCTGTCCGAAGCAAAGAGCAGTTTTGTTGATTACTCCGGATTCCATCATCTCGTAGTAAAGGTCGTTTCCTTCTCTGGTTCTCTCTCCTACGCCGGCAAAAACAGATAAGCCGCCGTGCTCCGTAGCTATATTGTTAATAAGCTCCTGGATAAGCACGGTCTTGCCTACGCCCGCACCGCCGAACAAACCGATTTTTCCACCCTTTGTGTAGGGGGCTATAAGGTCAACTACCTTGATTCCAGTTTCGAACATCTCAGGTTGTGTCTGCTGCTCTTCAAATGAAGGAGCGTTCCTGTGTATGGGGTGTCTTTCGATATTTTCCTGAACCGGCTTTCCGTCTATGGGCTCTCCCAGCACGTTGTACATTCTCCCCAAGGTATCTTTGCCTACCGGTACCTGGATAGGTTTCCCTGAATCTACAGCTTCCATGCCTCTTCTTAGCCCGTCGGTGGAATCCATTGCTATGCATCTTACTATGTCGTCCCCAAGGTGCTGGGCAACCTCGACGACCAACGTGCCGTCAAGGTGTTTTATGGTGATTGCATTGTATAGTCTCGGCAGATTTTCTCTTTTAAACTTAACGTCTATGACCGGACCTATAATCTGCACAATCTGTCCTGTGTTCTGTGACATTTTCTTGCCTCCAATCTTTGTTTGTTGCGTGATTATTTAAGGGCTTCCGCACCGCCGATGATTTCCGTAAGCTCCTGTGTTATCTGAGCCTGTCGCGCCCTGTTGTAATGAAGGGTCAACACGTCTATCATCTCGTTCGCGTTTTCTGTTGCGGTTTCCATCGCCATTCTTCGAGCACCTTGTTCGCTGGCGCTTCCTTCAATCATGGCTCCGTAGACCGTGTTCCATATATACTTGGGTATAAGGTAATCCAACAATGCCTCCGGAGAGGGCTCGTATGTCATGATAAGAGGGATGAAGCCCTCTTCAGTTTTTTTCTCCTCGTCGAATTCATGAGGACTGATGGGCAAGAGCTTTATGTTGTTTGCCTTTTGAGTTATGGTCGATACGAACTCGGTATATGCAAGCACGACCTCGTCCACCTCGCCACTGACATACATTTCCATGATTTGCTTTCCAACCTCTGATGCATTCGCATAGGTAGGCTGCTCGCTCATTCCGGTAAAATCCTTTATCACTTCATAGCCTCTTTTTCTGAAGTAGTCCCTACCCTTGGTTCCAAGGGTTACAAGACAGGCCTTTTCCTTGTCCGTTATCGCATTTGTTACCGATTTGATTACATTTGCATTGTAACCGCCAGCCAAACCTCTGTCGGCGGTTATCACCACATAAAGCGTTTTTTTCACTTCCCGTTCTTGAAGATAAACGCTTTTTACCTTGCCGGCTTGCGCCGCCATCTCCCGCATGCTGCTTAACATAGTGTCGAAATAAGCCTTCCTTGCCTCGGCTTTCATTCTTGCCTTACGGAGTTTTGACGAAGCTACCAGTTCCATGGCATGGGTAATCTGCTTGGTACTGTTGACGCTTTTTATTCTTCGTTTGATATCGCGAATATTTTCCGCCATGGGGTTTCACCTCCGTTTTTAGGCATTTTTAAGTTCATCGAGGTATTTGCCTGTAAACTTCTCGATGAGCTCCCTCATTTTTTCTACTACTTCCTCCGATAAGCCGCCTTTGCCTTTAATTTCTTCAAGTGTATCCTTGTGATTTACATCGGCAAATTCGATAAGGCTCTTTTCGTAATCCTTTATCATGTTAACGGGTACCTTTGCAGCGTAGTCATTTGTGATGGCATAAATCGCGAGAACCTGATGCTCCACCCTCATAGGCGCATACTGATCTTGCTTAAGAAGTTCAACTACTCTCTCTCCTTTTGCAAGCTGAGCCTTTGTCGCATCGTCAAGGTCTGAACCGAACTGGGCAAATGATGCCAGCTCCCTGTATTGGGCGTACTCGATTCTTAAAGGTCCTGCTACTTTTTTCATGGACTTGATTTGTGCCGCTCCACCTACCCTGGATACCGATATCCCCGGGTTAACCGCAGGTCTTATTCCTGAGTAGAAAAGCTCTCCTTCAAGGAATATCTGCCCGTCGGTTATTGAAATAACGTTTGTCGGGATATACGCAGATACGTCTCCCGCCTGGGTTTCGATTATAGGAAGTGCAGTCAGAGATCCTCCGTCCTTCATTTTTGCCGCTCTTTCAAGCAGTCTGGAGTGAAGGTAGAATACATCTCCCGGATATGCTTCTCTGCCCGGTGGCCTTTTAAGAAGCAGAGACATCGCTCTATATGCCACTGCGTGCTTGGAAAGATCATCGTAGATTATAAGAACGTCTTTTCCCTGAAGCATGAATTCCTCTCCGATTGTAACGCCTGTATAAGGCGCCAAGTATTGAAGGGGTGCCAGCTCGCTTGCCGTTGCGGCAACTACGATTGAATAATCCATAGCGCCTGTTTCCTGCAGCTTGCTTACTATCTGTGCTACGGTTGATGCTTTTTGACCTATTGCTACGTAGATGCATATAACATCTTCGCCTTTTTGATTGATCATTGTATCTACAGCCAGCGCGGTCTTTCCTGTCTGTCTGTCACCGATTATAAGTTCTCTTTGGCCTCTACCAATGGGAATCATCGAATCTATCGCTTTATATCCCGTTTGAAGAGGTGTATCAACAGACTTTCTCTCTATTACTCCCGGGGCTTTTACCTCCGCCGGTCTAGTCTTGTTGGTTGATATTGGTCCTTTTCCGTCAATCGGATGTCCCAAGGAGTTAACTACTCTGCCTACCATTGCATCTCCTACAGGAACCTCAACGATTTTTCCCGTACATTTAACCTTGTCTCCTTCGACGATCTTTGTATCGTCACCCAAAAGTACGCAACCTACGTTGTCTTCTTCCAGGTTAAGTACCATCCCGAATACTTCTTGAGGAAACTCCAAAAGCTCTCCAGCCATTGCATTTTCCAAACCGTGTATCCTGGCGATACCGTCTCCTACTTGAATCACTGTACCTACATCTGCAGTCTCAAGTTTATGCTCATATTGTAAGATTTGCTCTTTAATAACCTTGCTAATTTCTTCAGGTCTGAGATTCAATTAATTCACCCCTAACTCTTGTAGTCTTATTTCTTTCAAATCATTCTTAATCATGGCGATTTTTCGCCTGATGCTTCCGTCTATTATCTGGTCTCCCACGTAGACGATCAAGCCTCCGATTATATCCTGGTCTATCCTTGATTGTATTATTACCGTTTTTTTGTATTTTTTCTCAAGCTTTTCTTTTAGTCTCTTTATGTCTTTTTCTTCTAAGGCTACTGCCGATACCACGGTGGCTTCCACCATGTTGTTCTCTACAAAGTAAAGGTCTTTGAAAGATTCGAAAATATTCTTCAAATCTGCGACCCTGTTCTTATCCACTGAAATCATCAGAAAGCTGTATAAGTAACCATCTATTTTGCCTTTGAACAGATTTTCAAAAATGGTTTTTTTCTCGTCTGCCTCTATGCTGGGAAGCATCAAGATTTCCCACATTTTTTCGTTGCTGTCCAGGGCTTCAATTATAGACTTGAACTGATTGTAGATTTCATCGGTCTTGCCTTTTTCTTTTGCGACCTCCAGCAAAGCCTGGGAATATTTTCTTCCTACCAGACTCATTTCGCTTCTCCCGCCTCTTCAATAAAATTTGCAATCAGCTTTTGATGCTTTTCTTTGTCCAGCTCTTGTTCGATAACTCTTCCAGCTGCAAGAACAGACAGTTCGACAATCTCGTTTTTAAGCTCTTCAAGGGCTTTTTCCTTCTCCCTGTGAATCTCAGTTTGATTTCTTTTGAAAATCCTATCTGCTTCTACTTCTGCATGTTTTACTATCTCATTTCTTTTTTCGTTGGCTTTTGTAGTTGTATCCCTTAATATTTCCCGGGCTTCATCGTCTACATTCTTAAGCTTATCCATATATTCAGATCTATAGCTCTCGCCTTCTACTTTAAGCTTGTCGGCTTCGTCTATGACTGAGCTGATTTCATTAGTCCTGCCATCCATGAAGGCTTTGATTTTATCGTAGAAAAAATGTTTTACAATGAAAAACAACAGTAAGAAGTTGAAGATATTTGCTGCTATTTGACTAAAGTCAATGCTTACCATTCCTACGTTTCCCATTTAGTTACCTCCTCCCATTTTCAATTTATAAGATATAAGTTATTAGTTGTTAGTTGTTAGCATCGGGGTATTCCTTTGCCAAGTCTAACGGTCGTGGGGCAGTTGGGAAGCGCTCGTTGAACAATCGTAAA
>NZ_FQTU01000027.1 GCF_900128885.1 Alkalibacter saccharofermentans DSM 14828 | reverse complement strand
GGCTATGCGTGGCAAAGGAAACACTCCTTTCACATTCAAATATTTTGACGTAAAAACGAACAAGTGTTCTTAAAAGTATTATTACATATTTATAGAATGGATGCAAGAAGAAGTTTAGTGAGGTAAATAATATATTGAAATTAGAGTTGCTTGATGGGATAATAAGGGTGTGTTTGAGAACTGTCCCGATAACGACGGAAATGCAGATGGGTTGGACTAGAAGGAGGCATTAATAAATGGGTAATAACATGAATAAAATTATTGAGCGATTTAATAAAATCAAGGATCATAAACCGAAAGCAACAAAAAAGCTGAATGAAATTGGGGATATTTTAGCATCTGCATATAAGATTGATCCAGAAGCAGCAGATCAGATGTGGCAGTATATAGTTGATCTTAATGTTACTGATGATAAGACAAATGCAAAGTTTTACATAGCACAAGTGTTTAATAAACTTATTGACCGTATGTCCTCAGAAGACGCCACTACTTTAATTGCTATGACACCAGAGCGAGTAAAATTAATGGTGTTTTTTGGATATGAAGGTGGAACACTCTGGCGATGTTTCAATACCTTAGTCCGTGGATTTATAAAAATGGGAGATATTGAAAACGCAATTGTTTGCACTAACATTTTCTTTGAAAAATTTGGTGGTGTTTTTTCGGGGAATTTGGAGATTATGGATATCGTTCGTTATGCCGCGAATATATGCAATGAATTGATTTCTGAGGGAGAGTATGAAGAGGAAGCGAAAGAGTATTATGATTATTTAAGTCAGTCAGAAAACGAAGATATTTGCAATCTTTTAAATCTTTTTAAGGTTGTAAATGGGGTGTCAATTCCAGAAGATTATGAACAGTTGTTTCAGATCGCTTTAGAATATAAATGTTCTGTGGAATACTACAATCTTCTTTGGGTAGCTAAAGATAGCTATAGCATGGATGAATTGAAAGAAAAATGGGTTCATTATATTGATGCTTGTGATGAAACAGATATCCGCCCTTATGACTATTTGTCTGAAGATGAAGACGATTATATCCAATCTAAGACACATTTTTACGTGGAATTGGAAAAATCTTCGGATGAGTTGCTGGAGTGTTATTTTAATCGACCAAATATTCATTCTGTAGAAAGCGCCATCATTTGGGACTGGATCGAATCTGAAGACTGGGATCGTTTTGTTAAATACATTTCTATGTCAGTTATGTCCACCAGCGATGAATCCTTTAATTGGTCTAGTGTAAAAAGAGTGTTAGACGACTATATGAATTCATATTTTTATGATGAATGGAGAGACTCTACAGATAGATTTGGTAGAAGCTATAAAGAAATGATCAAATCTCGTGGCAAGGAGTTTTGCAACGCATTAGCACGTATTTCTGCAATCACAACCGGTTGTGATTGTCATGAGAGTCTGCTTGAGTGGATTAAAGATTTTATTCAAAAGCAAAGTGGAAGTCTTGAAATATTAAATGAATATGGATTTGAAGAGAGCGTGGAAGAACGGTCAGCAGAAATGCGATTAGTTGATTATATTCAGGATTTTCTTAAGAGCGGAAAAGAAATTCATACTTCACATTCCACCAAATATTCGTTGATTTGGGATGCGCTTAGAGAAGAGTGGTACAATAACACCAACCATAATAATACTATCACTATAAACATTAGTATCAACGCAGACAAAACCGTCACTAGCGCTACGGGTTCTTCTGCAAAAGAAGAAAATGTAGATGAGGAATTAGAACAGCTGTATAGACTAGGGTTGCTTGACAGTGTCGCAGAATTCTATTTTAAGCATTGCCCAAATGAATATGATATGCGAAAAAGAATGATATCGGCATGCGTAAAAAAGGGGAATGTTAATCGAGCAGTTGAAATGATAGACTTGATGGCTTCAACAAAAAATAATTCAGGGTATAATGATCGAAATGGCTGGGGCCGTCAAAATATGCTTACAATTATGTATCTGATACATGAATATGACTATACTGCAACCGATAGTTGGGACGCACAGGGTATTACGGATGAGATACGCCAGGTTGTAAAACAACTAGTATATAGAATGATGCCTTCATTGCCGGATCATTCCAGAGAGGAATTGAAAAAGGATATTTATAGAATAGACCAAGATAGAGACGACTCTGATGAGTATATCTGTCAACTTCTTACCGATGCAGAAGTATATTCTACTTTCCCGAAACCTAGAGGAAATGGAAATGCTCATGAGGTCAATAGAATGTCTGACGAGTTCATACATTGTTTTGAACGATTGTCAAAAATGAAGCGCTTAGATATTGTCGGACAAATCATGTCAAAATTTGCCGCTGTAAAAGAAGTGTTAAAGCCTGTTACATATGAAAGTTGGATGAGTTTTATGGCTAGCGGGCTAACCAGTGAGGACCTGGTTGCTGTATACAAGAATAATCCGGAAATATTTGATGCCTGGCTTGATATGAATAACATTAGAACATATGATATATTCAATATTGCCGAGCGATTAGGAAGCAGTTGCACAAGAGATGAATTTCTTTCATTCAGAAATAGGGTTATCTCTCATAGAGGCATGGTAGAGGGGATTGATATGGCATTCAAATCAAATTCTGATAATACTCCTACCCAGCTTTTGTTTGAAGGAAAACATGCCACAATTAAATTGGATTATATCGAGTTTTGGGGCTATAATCCGATCAGTGGTGCGACCTTTCACCTTCTTACTAAGAAAAAGAGTGGAAAACTCAGCAGTGTGAGATTTCTTACGTTCAAAATCAATGATGTTGATGTGAATAATATCAGTACTTATACAGAGTTTGATGATGAGGGGCCAAAGGTAGGTTATAATCTGTGGCAAAATGATAGCGAAGATACATTAAGAATTTATTCTGATTTCTTCAATGAGAATGAGATGGCACAGATTAATAAAGTAGAACTTCAAATTGTTCTAATGGATAATAATGCAAATACGCTTGAGACTTCCAAACCAATTATTCTTAAATTGGACATGTATTCTGGCGAATATAAGGTGATTTAGAATCCGTTCTTTTATGAACGGAGGAAAGAAGGAGAGGTATGAATTCAATTATAAAAATAATTTCACAAGAATTCTTGAATGAAGCAAAGGCTTCACCAAGGATGTTGGAAGATCTAGCTGCTATGGAAAAATATATGTCCGAAAGTTATGACGGAAGGACATTTATTGAATTACTACAAAATGCAGATGATACAGGTGCGAAAAAAGTGATTGCATTTACTGTAGGCGATTCATTGATTGTAGCTAATGATGGAAGACCTTTTGACAAAAACGATATTATGGCCATTTGTCGCTCTGGAGCCAGTGATAAGCAAAGAGGTAACAATATCGGCTATAGAGGAATTGGATTCAAAAGCACAACAACAATTTCAACTGAAATAGTGATTCATTCAGCAAATGCTTTTTTTACATTTTCAAAGTCTGTCTGTGCAAAGACCTTGGGTATGCAGGCGGATAGAGTACCAACCGTAAGAATTCCATTCTTGTATGATGAAAAAACATTAACTAAAGAATTGCGCACGGTATTATCAAAATATAAATGCGACGGTTTCACAACATTTTTTATCTTTACTGGAGCTAACATTACGAAGTTTATTGGCGAGCTAGAAACGTTTGATGAAGGTTGGTTATTGTTTCTGAAATCAGTAGCCAAGGTTGAAATTAATTGCTCGTATTATAGTAAAAAATGTGAAGTTGTAAGAAATCAGTTAAACAATAAAGATTGTATTGTAGGAATAGCAGGTAAAGATAAACAATGGTATTTGATTACGTCGAATAACGTTAGTTTGGCATTCAAGTATGATTCCGTAAAGGGAATCATTCCGTGTGAAAATGAAGAAGCAGTATTCCATTGTTTTTTACCTACTCTGGATAAAACGGGATTTCCATTTAAGGTAAATGCGGACTTCTCCACAGATCCATCCAGAAAGCATATTATTCTTGATGAAATCACTAATGCATCAATTAAAAGCTTGCAACATTTGTATGCAGAGACAATCGTGCATGTTGCTCGAACTAATGATGTAAGACTGTATCAGATTATCGCATTATTGTGTAATCATACTACACTGAATTCTTTGGTTTCACAATTTGAAAATGGGTTATTAGAAAAACTGCGAACTTATTCATGGGTTACATTAAATAATGGTCAATATGTTTCTCCTTCAAATGCTAAACTATTTCAGAAGTGGTTAAACCGCCCAGAAAGATTAGCGGTTCTGCAGGTTGCGTCTTTCTTGGCAGATTACACAGTACGTGAAGAATGGTTGGAATTTATAGATAAAATAGACACACTGCTAGTTAATCTTGGTGCGACCGAAATCCATATCAGAGACTTAGTGGAGTTAATGACAAAGCCGGATTGTGTAAGAAGGATTCCTATAGAATTGATGTGCAAAATCTTTGTGTATGGTAATCGAAGTCTCTTTTTTGAGGAGGAATTACTAGGACGCATTTTGGTGCCGACCAATAATGGATTTTCGCGGTTGATAGAAACGGATTCAGATACAGAATTAAACATAGATTATGTCAATGGTATAAAGAATTTGCTAAACGCTAAGGAAACTGAAAACATAATTATGAGATATCCGGCTTATGGATTACTACTTAAGAATAAATATAGTAGGAAACCGAAGATAGGGCCTTTGCAGGATGTCAGTTTGAGTTCAGTTGCTAATTCTACTCGAATGACGATTAATAAGTGGAAAACCCCTGTACAAAACTGTATTTCCTTAGAAAGTCTATTAGGTTTTACTGCAAAAAATGTTGAGAAAAAATCTACGGAATACTCTGTCGTTAGTACATCTCCAGATGGAGAAGTGTTCTATATTGCCGTTAAAAATGTTGGAACACTAGGTGATTCTTTTAAATTGAGCGAAGCCGAATATGTTGCAGCACAAAGATATGGTGCGCATTACAAAGTATATTTGTTTTCTACTGAAACGAATGAAGTTGAATATACTGTAATTATAAACCCACTTGATACGATTCCAATGAAAAAAGTTGTTAAGGAATGGGAATGGATGTGTAATGATTACAACACAGGCAATAAACCATCGACTAATGAAGCTGGAGCGGCATATGAAATGGATCAAGCCCAAACATTAGAAACAAATTTTGATAATATGGATGGCGTGCAGTTTGAAAGATTCTGCGCACAACTTCTGATGAAGAATGGATACGAGGATGTATCAATGACTATTACTTCCGGAGACCAAGGAATAGATATTATTGCATATCAGGATAGTATTAAATATGGTATTCAATGCAAATGTTACTCTTCAGATATCGGAAACAGCGCAGTGCAAGAAGTCTATGCTGGTAAAAACTATTATAAATGCAATGTAGGAATTGTAATGACAAATCAGAGGTTTACACCGTCAGCGATTCAGTTGGCTGAATGCAATGGAGTAATACTTTGGGACAGGGATATTCTATTGAAGCTCATAAAAAAAGCTCATTGAAAATGAGTCAAAGGGCAATAGTAAATGAACTTATATAGGATAGTTTTGTGTATAAGTTTGAGTCTACATTGCTTAAGCCAGCAAACGTATAAATATTTTTCTTGAATGTAAAGGGGACACTTCCCAACCAACCGTCAAAACCGACATTAAGGGTGTATAAAAGCATCCTTTGGAATAAAAGGAATAAAAGGGGACACTTCACAACCAACCGTCAAAACTGACATTAAGGGTGTATAAAAACATCCTTAACCTTTGTTGCTATGATTAAATGATTAATCATAGCGAACTATCAAAAGACAAGAAATGCAAACGATCACAACAAAACTAATCCACCGGTTTGGAGGAGTGGGGAAAATGATTTTTAATTATCCTTATGAAGCTTTAGGTTTTATGAAATCTAGGATCTCCGGGTAGATATTTTGATATTTGGGGATCGACTTGATCAACTCATAACCCTTGTTGCAAAGATTAGCTGCCTGGCTTGCAGTAATGTTGCCTAAAGTCTTGCAGATGTCCTTGTATGTGAAGTCGCAGAGGCAGCGCATCAAAAATGTAGATACAGCTCTTGCATCTGAAAGGCTGCGGTTATATTTGACGTTGATGAAGTTGGGAATCTCAGTTTTAAGAGCTGATTCCACTGCATTAAGGATTTCATGTGGAGAATAATCCCTGTAGATTACGACTCTTTCGCTTTTGTAATCGTATTTGTCGTTTTTGACATAGTCGTCTATGAGCTCGTAGTACTTTTCCTTTTGTGTGACCTTGTTGCAGGAAGAGACAAACTCGGCGTATCTTACCATGGCTTCTTTTGGGTTACTGGCAAATTGAGATAGAATAAAGTCTGGGTCAGCCAGGCCGAAGTCATAGTCGTAGTTTCCAAGGTATATTCCGTAAGATGAATAAGGGTAGGTATGTACAGCATCCCTGTAATCGGGAATGTCTTTGGGGTTGTTGTGGATGTATGCTGATACCACCAGGTTATACACATCGTCAAAGACTGCCCTGCTTAAGAACCTGCCTTGGAAAACATGACCGTGCCTTCTGTACTTTTTGTTGTAATACTGGGCATAGCAAAGATTGATGCCGTGCATGAACTTGGACATGTCAGATCCCCTAGGGTCTAGCTGTATGTGGACATGGGTATCCATAAGGCAGTATGAGAGTATGCTGCACTGGAATTTTTCGCAGTACAGTGCAAGAAGCTCTAAGTATTTTACCTTGTCTTTGTAGTTTTTAAACAGGGTAAGCTCGCTTATGGAGCGGCACATCACATGGTGGACGGTATCCGGAGCTTTTATACGGGCTATGCGTGGCAAAGGAAACACTCCTTTCACATTCAAATATTT
>NZ_FQTU01000026.1 GCF_900128885.1 Alkalibacter saccharofermentans DSM 14828 | reverse complement strand
GCTTTCCGATATAGCTTTGGGTGTTTTCGGGGCCAGCTTCAAAATCTGCCTGAACCGCTGGATAGTAGCTCCCTTTATTATCCTTTAGGTTGTATCCTTTTTCTGTTATTGTAAAGCTTACGATCTGTAGGCTTGGGTTTACAAAGATTTCTTTCAGTCTTTTCCAGTCACTTGAATTATCTGGGTCTACAGTCAAGGACTCCATCACGCTCGCCACTACCGTCTTTTCTACTTCTCCCGTTGACTTTAGCGTAACCAATAGGCTCAAGTTGTCGTGGGGCTTGTTCATCTTTTCTATTATTTCATAGTCAAATCCCTCTGCCACAACTATTCCTTTTTGCGCACTCTTCTCATTAAGGTTGTTCTGGTTCACATTTGCCAAGAACGCCCTGAATATGTTGCCTGCCCCAAAGTGTATCCAGTTGGGGTTTTTAATCGTCTCTGCCTTAACCGCTTCGTAGTCAAAAGCAGGCAGCTTATATGACTTTTCGTTCCATTGGTTGACTTCCATTAAGCCCTTTAATGTTAATTTAATAATTCTCATCCTCTCGTCATATATTTATTTACGCACAACTAACAACTAAATCCTTGGTTAGTCAAATCTCAGAGTAACTTTACATACTTGCTCAGGATGCTCCTTTATCAATTCAAATGCCTTTACAACTTCTGTATAATGAAAGGAATGAGTTCTTAACTTTTCCGGAGTTAGCACTCCACTTTCAAACCCTTCTATTACTTCTGGAAATCTGTAGTTGCTCAATCTCGACCCAATTATATTAAGCTCTTTTTTAGTAATTTCAACTTGTGCGATAGCAGACTTTTTACTCAATAATCCTATTACTACAACTCTCCCAGCTGGGCTCGCCATTCCCACTGATTGCTCAAAAGATTCCACCGAGCATACACTATCTATAACTACAGGCATACCCTCATTATTGGTAAAATCCATTATCACCTTACTCAAATCTTCTTCCAGTACATTTACGACTATATCTGCACCCATTTCTTTCGCTCTTTCAAGACGCGATGTGACTATGTCCGTGATGACAACTTCCGCACCTCGCGCTTTTGCAATTTGCATAGTGCATACGCCAATAGGGCCACTGCCCATTATCAGCACTTTATCTCCTTTTTTTATCTCGCCCCTAGCGTTGATTTGAGCACCTATTGAATACGGCTCTACCAGACTGATCAACTCTTCTGGCACCTTGCTTGTATCGATTTTATAAGCATTGGCAGCGGGAACTACAATATATTCAGCAAATCCTCCATCTCTATGAACTCCGGTAACTTCTAACGTGCTGCACACGTTGTGCCTTCCATTTTTACATGCAAAGCACTCCCCGCATGATCTAACGGGATCTATCGCTACTTTATCTCCAACGATAAGATCTGTAACTCCGTCACCCACTTCTACGACTTGGCCACCATACTCATGACCAATGATTCTTGGATATGTGGCAAGAGAGTTGCTCCCATTAAAAATACCTATATCTGAACCACATATACCTCCACTGATTATTTTTATCAAAACGTCATCTTTATTCTCAATTGCTGGTTTTTCCACCTCTGCAATTTTTATTTCAAAAGGTTTCTCCACTAAAATAGTTTTCATTAATTAAATTCTCCTTTCTAATACAATACATTGACCTGCCAATTCAAATAATATCCAACTTAAGATTTTTAATAAAGCACTGAAACATATTAATTCAAACTATTAATTCAACTTGCAAAAAACGAAGGAATCCAAGTTATAATACCAGGTATAAACAAACACAACAATACTACCGCAATCATTGCAGCCAAAAATGGTGCTACAGCTTTTGCTCCTTTAGATACTGGAATTTTCCCAATATTACATGTTATAAATAACAAAATTCCTACCGGAGGGGTAACTGCTCCGATTTGCACAGTCATTACCACCAACACAGCAAAATGTATAGGGTCAAAACCAAATTGATTAGCTATTGGCACTAATACCGGCACTAAAATTATCAGCAATGCGGTGGCATCCATAAAGAAACCCAATATAAACAGAACAACCAATATCAATATCAGCACAATAATAGGCGATTGTGTCAACGTGGTCAATGCTGTAGTAATTAACTGCGGGAACATCTGTCTTGCAAGTAACCAACTCATTACCTGAGCCGCTCCAATTACCATCATCGTAGTGGTTGTAACAACCGCAGCGTTCATAATAATTCTAGGTAAATCCGATACTTTTAGTTGCTTTGTTAAAAACCCTACTATAAATCCATATAAGACCGCGATTGCACCCGCTTCTGTAGCTGTGAACACTCCACTCAATATACCTCCTAATATAATCAGTGGCATCAATAGAGCACTAATCGCACCCTTAAAACTAGCCCAAATCTGGTTCAAACTAGCTTTAGGTTCTGCTTTATATCCACGCTTAACAGCAAACACATACGTGACCATGATCAGCACTAATCCCATTAAAATCCCCGGAATCATACCTCCCATAAATAGAGATCCTATTGACAATCCCGACATCGAAGCATATACAATCATACCTATGCTTGGAGGAATAATCGGTCCTATACAGGATGATGTAGCAGTAACAGCAACACTAAAGTCATCATCATAACCATCCTCTACCATCGCAGGTATCAACATAGCTCCTATTGATGAAGCATCTGCTACTGCCGAGCCTGAAATGCCTGCAAAGAACATGCTTGCCAGTATATTGACATGGGCTAATCCACCGCGTATATGACCAATTAATGAACTTGAAAACTTAACTATTCTCTTCGTAATCCCACCTGTGTTCATTAGTTCGCCAGCTAAAATAAAAAATGGTATCGCCATTAAAGTAAATGAGTCCATTGCAACAAAAATTCTTTGTGGCACTATCACTCTAGGAATATTGCCATCTATAAATATTGCTACTATTCCTGATAATCCCATGGAAAAAGCAATTGGTACTCCTATGCCCATTAATACAAAAAAACCAATTATTAGTACCCACAACACTCGAAATCACCCCTTTATATCTGTTTTGTAGCTTTTGACGCCATTGTTTCTTGTTTCCCATTTCTTATGTCTACGTACATTCTCCTGACGGCGTATATTAGCATTATCAGACAGCCTACAGGAATAGCGGAGTATGCATAACCAAGTGGTATTCTCAAAGCTGGTGATGTTTGTCTCATCGTCCTTCCAACAATTTCATAACCTGCCGAACCTAAAAAAACTAAAAATGAAATTACGCATACATCTGTAAACAACACTATGATCTTTTTCTTTTTATCAGAAAAAAAGTTGAAAATTATATCCAATCCCATGTATGCCCTCTTATCCAGCGCAATTCCTCCTGCTAAAAATATCATCCATACAAAACTGTATCGTGCAAATTCTTCAGCCCAAGTTATTGAGTTGTTTAATACATACCTTGAAAACACTTGCATCCATATTATGCCTATAAAACTTACAAAAAGACCTCCAGTAGCAACTTTCACCAAAGTGTCAAATATTTTGAATAATCTACCCAAATCAAATCATCTCCTTACCAGTTAATACTGCAATAATTTATTAGAGCTGATCTAGCATGCTAGATCAGCTCATTTAACAGCTTAGTTCGTGTTTTCGATAGTATTGATCAAATCGCCCGCATCTAGATTTTGAGCATATTCATCATATAAAGATTGTGCTGCTTGTCTCATTTCAGCTCTTTCTTCCTGTGATACTTCGTGTACTTCTACTCCCTTTTCGTTTCTTAAAGTCTCAATATTTTTTTCGTTGCCATTGACAATCAAGTCATAGTTAACAGCCCAAGCTTCCTCTATAGCTTCATTAATTATGTCTTGTGCTTCTTGAGGAAGAGTTGAGAATACGTCTTCACTTACCATGACCAATGATGTAGAAAGAATATGGCCTGTTGTTGTCATGTGCTTAATTACTTCATAAAGGTGCTCTACAACTACTGAATATGTATGAACTTCAAACGCATCTACCACTCCAGTTTGCATTGAAGTGTATAGCTCTCCCCATGGCATAGGAGTTGGATTAGCTCCTAGGCTATTCCATGTGCCTACAAATGCTGGAGATTCTGGAACACGGATTTTTACACCTGCAAAGTCTTCCAACTTAGGCATTGGTGTATTCGAATACAAATATCTAAACCCTTGAACAAAAGCTTTCATGACTCTAATGCCCTGATCTTCTAGCATTGGTGCATATAATTCTTCACCTATAGATCCATTTACAATTTTTTCTACGTGATCTATATCTCTAAATATAAATGGCAGGCTATAAACGCCTAATTTAGGTTGGAAGTTTTCCATAACACCTGACGATATATACGCCATATCAATAGTGCCCATTTCCAAACCTTCTGCTAAATCTCTCTCATTCCCTAATTGGTTAGCAGGGAATATCTGTATTTCGATCATCCCATCACTTTTTTCCTTAACTATATCCGAAAAAGCAACTAAGGCTTTATGTGGTGGACTCTCTAATGCTTGCCCATGTCCTAAACTCAATTCTATTTTTTCGGTTATTCCTGTTGATTGATTTCCATTTTCATCTTGATTTTGGTTCTCTCCTCCATTTGAGTTGTTACAGGCTAAGAACGTCATTGATAAAACTAGTAAGATACTGATTAAAGATAACTTTTTACGATTCATTCTTTTTCCCCCTCGGATTAATTAATAGCATTTTGCAATATTACACATACATTAGTAACTTATTGCTCACCTCCTAAAATTAATTGAATATATTATGGTCATTATCATAAAGATTATATAATGAAAATCAATACTATGCTCAATCTATATAATAATAACGTTTTCACAATGGTCAAGGGTGATAGTTAAGCCCTTTACTACACTCACCACAAATTGCCTTTGTCATCAAATTCCATTTCTTCAGCTTCGCTAATGACTTCAACATTTGTCATTTCTTTCGCTTTATCTAAAAGCGCTTCCGAAATATAAATGTACTCTACATGCAATGTATTTCCAATCCTAACAATTAGCGGATTTTCTCTATCTATTTCATTGCAAGTTTTAATAGCTGCTTTTATAACATCTCTGTCGCTATTTAAAATCATTGGAATTTTAATATTGTTTACCACTGTTGATGTTATGGCATTAGGGTATGTTTTTGCAAGATCTGCTTTTTCGAACAATCTTCTAGTTGTTAAGTCTGCAGACCCCATTCCGACTGCGTTGCCGTGGGTTTCATCACTGAGATCAAGAACTGCTACTCTCTGTGCTTTAACGCCTCCTGATGCGTATGGAGTACAGAACGTTCCCGATATGTTAGGATCCATACCGTCTCCTGAGTAATTCTTCCCAATCTTATCGACTATTAAAACATCAATATCGTCAAATAAGATTTTAGCCATCATTCCTTTTGCCTCTATTAAAAGATTGGGTTCTACTGCTGGAATTTGTTCATTTGTTAAAGCTAACACCTTGCACGTTTCATCAAAAGGATTCTCAAGAGTTGCTATCCCAAATAAAATATTGGAATTAGCGAGAATTGCATTTGCAAACAACGGAACTAGTCTCGCCATATGTTTAAAACCAGCTGCATGACATACATCTGCTCCTTTTTGTTTTCCTAAACCTATTGTGATCATTTTCATCAATCCAGATTCATAAGTTCCTCGAAAGCAAGTATGGGGCTTAATCCGATTTACAACTACAATACCGTCTGCTTCAGCAGCAAATTTATCAATATACACCGGATGTTGCTCATCAGTATATCCTATGTGTGTTGTCTCCATAGTAGATTTAATTTGACAACCACAAAACTCTTCAGTAATGCCATAGCTTTCCAAAACCTCTGTTTGACCTTCAGCAGTAGCTCCACCATGACTCCCCATTGCCGGTATGATAAATGGCTCAGCACCTTGTTCTTTTATAAAGCTAGCTACTTCTTTCAAAATTATTGCAATATTTGCGACGCCTCGACTGCCGCCAGTAATAGCAATTTTCATTCCAGGTTTTATTCTTTCTTTTATTTCATCTTTTGAAAGTTCTATGTTTACAGCCCCTGCTACATCTTCAACAATTGGGCGAGGGAATATTTGTCTTACTTTTGCCATCTTAGGTATTTTGATGTCTTCAATTAATTTGTTTACAATTTCCATTATGTCACCTCTATCTAACTTTTCAATTCTTGATATACACTGCATTCTAAAACGATTTCTCATTAGCTTTAAAAGAAATCTCTTTTTCAGCACTTTTACAAAGTAAAATCGTTGTATCTAAATATCTCAAACTTGTATTACAAGTTGCCGTTGTGACAATTATACGTTATACATTTTTTCATGTCAATGTTTTTTTGTTTTCTTGTGAATCGTTTTCATGGTTGCATTATTTGGCAATTGTTCTGCTTTTTTTTACACATTAAACCTATTTTACGATTATCTGCCATTAACGTTGACATCAACCTTGGTTTTTAGTACGTATCTTTATGCTGTTTTGTAAATCTATTTCATTCTAAACGAATACAGCGAGCAACTTGTTTTACAAGTTGCTCGCTGTATTCGTTTCCACTTATGTTCACCAATCTCATTATCTTTCTGCCACCTCAAAAAAACAAAGCCCAAGGTCGTAACCCCAAGCTTTCGTTAGCAAAAAATATTATCGCCATTTATTTGGCTAGATTTTCCAAATCTATATATGTATCAACATTCAATTTTTTTATATCTTCGATAGTTCTAGAGATATGACTCTGCATGAAATGGGCTGCTAATTCAGGATTTTTTTCCTCAATTGCAGTATATATATTCTTGTGTTCTTTTATGCTGCTCGACAACCCTAGTTTTTCATTTACATTTATTTGATGTTTGCGCATTACGTGCCTGAACATCTCATTTGTTTTAACATTCAAGGGATTATTGCTACCACGCGCTATTTCCATATGAAAGTCTAGATCAGCTTCAGCAAATATTCTGTTTGGAACTTTATCGATATTATTTTCGTCCATTATTCTAATATATTTTTTGAGATTCTTCAAATTCTCAACACTTCTATTTATCGCACACAATCTAACATTTCCAACTTCAATAATGCTTCTAAACTGGAGAATATCAATAATATTCTCATCTCGAAACATCAAAAACGATATCAAAGGATTTAAAAAAATAGAAGGATCAGGTTCGCTTACAAAAGTCCCCTTACCTTGAGCCTTATAAAGGACTCTTAAGCTAATAAGTCTTTCCAAAGATTGCCTTACAGAAATTCTACTTGTATTCCATTTCTCGCATAATTCATTTTCCGAAGGCAATTTGTCTCCCGGCTTTAATTCCCCGTTGATTATCTGTGACTCTATATCCTCATAAATCAAATCGCTTATACTGCTCATTTATTATTATTCACATCCCATTTATATTACTACTTAAAGCTAGTTATTCAATAACTGCTAATAAAGACCCTAAGCACCTTGTCTTTTGTATAAAATACTAACTTAATATCCAGCTAAATGTCAACAAGTTTTTTTATGAGCCAAGCACTCCCATGCACATTCTACGAGACTTATCGCCTTTATCATTACGTTCCCTTATCAGAACTCAACATATAACTATGAAAGCCCCTTTCCTAAATTATTCAGAAAAGAGGCTTCATTTTTATTAATTTATTTATTCTGTTCCTTCGCCTTATCTAAGCTATCCCATACTCCGAGCATGTACATAACGCCCATTGCCCTGTCGTACAGTCCATATCCAGGCCTGCAGTTTTTCTCCTCGCCCCAAAGGTGTCTTCCATGGTCAGGTCTTACGTATCCGGCGAAGCCGTTGTCGTGGTAAGCTTTTAACACTTCGTAAATATCTACGTTTCCATCTTTTCCCCTATGGGAAACTTCTATAAAGTCCCCGTTTTCAAAGACCTTTACGTTTCTTATATGGGCAAAGTGGATTCTGTCGTGGAATTCTCTGATTATAGAAGGGATATCATTTAGCAGGTTTGGTCCTAGTGACCCTGTGCAAAGGGTAAGTCCATTATACGGACTGTCTACCAGCTTTAAAAACTTTGCTATGTGATCTCTGCTTCTGATGATCCTTGGAAGCCCGAATAT
>NZ_FQTU01000025.1 GCF_900128885.1 Alkalibacter saccharofermentans DSM 14828 | reverse complement strand
GAAATGAGACTCCGTCTCGTAAAAACTGTCTCTAAAAGCAAGATTTCAATACGCGCGTTGCGCTTTTCTCGCGAGTAAAACGAGCTTTTCCCGCGACCAAAGGGAGCCATCCCACGTGAGCGAAGCGAACCTTTAACCATTGTCCCACCGGGAAATGACTGCTATTCAGTCGGGAAATGAGACTCCGTCTCGTAAAAAAGTTGTAAGCTTTAAGTAATTAAAAGGTTTTTCCTTTCCAACTGTCCAACTGACCAACTTTTCCACCTATCCCATAAGCTCTTCAATATGCTCAGCTACTCTTTTAGCTGACTTTCCGTCGTGGTGGTCGAAGAATTTGTACTTCATATTCCTTACCTTTTCCAGATCGTACTGCTCCGTAAGGATAGTGTTGATTATCTCTTTCTCCGTTTTGCAAATCGGTCCCGGGGCAAGTTCTTTATAGTCGTAGTAGAATCCTCTGTCCCTCTCGTACTCCTCAAGATCGGGAGTATATAATATAATCGGTTTTTCAAGTATTGAATAGTCAAATATTATGGCAGAGTAATCGGATATGAGAACGTCCGCCACTGAAAACAGCTTGTAGATGTCCACCTTGTTGGCGTTAATTATGTTATCCGAACCGTTTTTATCTAAGTTGATCTTTTCTAAAAAGGGGTGCATCTTATAGACTATCGCGTATTCTTCACCTAGCTTGCGGCTTAGATAAGCCATATCGAGATTCACGTACTTTAGCTCAAACGCTCCGTCTCCTCGAAATGTAGGAGCGTAGAGTACGACCTTCTTTCCTTCAAGAACGGGGTATCTCCTGTAGATTTCCTTTTTGTAGCCTTCCATCTTGTCTTTATCATATAAGATATCCGTCTTTGCAACGCCCAGAGGGATTATCCTCTCCTTTGATATATCAAAGGCAGATGAAAAGCTTTCTTTAAAGGCCTCCCCGGCGACATATACGTAGCCGTAATTTTTAATGGGAAATCGCCTGCTTATGTCGCAGCCGAATTTTTTGATCCCTCCGCATGCATGCCATATCTGGACGACTTTGGTATCATCCTTTTTTTTGATGTTGCTTACCGGAAAGTTGTTGCCGTCCAGGAGAACTACCGCTGAAGTATTTATGTGATACGTCTGGACCGCAAAGCTGAATAAATACTTGAACTTGGCCCACAGGGTATTTTTGAACTTTCTTATCATGAACACCATTTCGTAGTCCTTGTCGCTTTTTTCAAGCTCTTTGCTGATCAGCTTGAAGTTTCCTGTGAGCTTTGACTCAAAGTAGGAAATGAACAGTATTTTGTTTTTTTTCACGGGCATCGGCCAGGTAAAAAACCAGGCCAGCTTGACCACTATGTAAGCGATGAATTTTTCCATGATCTACTCCATCCTCTGCTTAAATACGATGTCCAGTACACGTCTGCTCGCTTTTCCATCATCAAAGGAGCAGTACTCCTCGTAAAAGCCCTCTATCTGTTTTTCGTAGGGCGCTAGGACCTCATCGATATCGATGATGCTCTGAAGAAGCTGATTTTCCTCCTCAATGACAGGTCCCGGCAGGTCCTTGTAAATATCTAAGTAAAACCCTCTTAAATTGTCCCTATACTGCTCTAGATCGTACATGTAAAACAGCATCGGCCGTTTTAGCACGCCGTAGTCGAAAAAGACGCTCGAGTAGTCGGTAACTAACATGTCGCTTATTATATACAAGTCGTTTATGTCTTGGCATGAGCTTGCGTCTATTACAAAATCCTTGGGCATGTTTTTATTCTTGGTGTCGTATATCAGGTAATGGGGCTTGTAGATTACCACGTAGTCAGCACCCAAAGCCTTGTGCCACTTGTCAAAGTCTACTTCAAGCTCAAATACGTATCCTTTTTCGTCATAGGCATTGTCCCGCCAAGTCGGGGCGTAAAGCACTACTTTTTTATCTTTAGGCACATTGTAGGCTTCCTTGAGCTTATTTATCTTCTCTTTTGTGGCGTCAAAGAGAACATCGTTTCTAGGATATCCCGTTTCTATGATCACGTCTTTTTTAATCTTGAAAGCACTCATAAAAGCCTTAGTGGAAAACCTGTTTGCAGATATCATATAGTCGTATCTGGCAGAGTCTTTTAGGTAGCTTTCAACCATCTTTTCCCTGGTCATTTTGCTCCTGTAGAAAGTAGAGGCTTCACCTACCTCAATATCCGCAGCCAGACGCTTAAGAGGGGTTCCGTGCCAAGTCTGCAGGTAGGTCTGCCCCTTTTTTTTGCGGAAATTTGAAGGCATCTTTGCGTTGAATACCCAGTATCTCGATGTGGACAAATGGTATAGGTATTTAAAGCTTAAGTACTTTGTCTTTTCTCCCCTCCCAATGCTGTAGCTCTTTGGGTTGTCAAAGGCCCATACGATTTCGTAGCCGTCAAAACGGCTGTCTTTTATCATCTCTTCGTAAATCGCCTTGGGGCTGCAAGAAAAATTTCTGCCTAAGTGGCTGCAGAAGATAACCTTTTGGGGCTTTATCTTAAATCTTGCAATGAAAGCTTCGTAGGCCATCGTTCTAATAAATCTGATGCCTGCAAGCAGCAAGTTGGCAAGTGTCCTGTTTTTTGCTATAAGACTTTTTATGCTGTTCAAAATCATCACCTTCGATTTACGTCTTAAATATCTTTTCACAAACTCTTTTTGTCGCCTCTCCATCCTCCAGCGCACAAAACTGTTTTAGAAAACGTTTCAAATTTTCGTTATCGGGATTGGCCCTTTTGATCTCTGATGCCAATTCTTCATTTGTCTTTACTATGGGTCCGGGAACGAAGCTGTCTACATCCAAGTAAAAGCCTCTTAACCGGTCTCTGTAATCTTCAATGTCGTACATGAAAAAAACCATTGGCCTTCCAAGTACGGCGTAGTCAAAATATACAGAGGAATAATCCGTCACCAGGATATCGGATATCAGGTACAGCTGTGTTATGTCCCCTGTCGAAATATTATACGCAAAATCTTCAAAGCCCGTCAAGTCGATATCATCCGCCACGAGGTAATGCATCCTGAGGATGACCACGTACTCATCCCCAAGCTCTCTTTTTAGTTTTTCCAAATCAAGGGCTGTGCTGAACTTGTACTTTGATTTAGCAAAAAACTGATCGTCTCTCCAGGTTGGAGCATATATGACCACCTTTTTATCCAAGGGGATCCCGTGGCTTCTTTTGATTTTCTCGATCAATTGTTCGTTGTTTTTGTTTCTTATTAGAAAGTCGTTCCTTGGAGAACCGCTCTCAATTATATTTTCCTTGTCTATGACGAATGCTCGGGAAAAAACGTTGGTGGAGAACCTGTTGGGGGAAACCATATAGTCCCAGTTTCTGGATTCTCTATAGAAATTTCTATTATAGGTAAAGGTATCTGTCCCCGGCATGAAAACTGCCTCGATGTCAGCGCCCAGACGCTTAAGGGGAGTCCCGTGCCAGGTCTGCAGGTAAACTGTCTTTTCAGGCTTTCTTACCCACAAAGGAAATCTCGCATTGCTGACCCAATACCTTGCCTTTGACATCAGCCAAATCCACTTAAGAGAAAATCTCCTTACCCTGGGTATATTATTTTCTTTAAATACCTTCTCGTTGCCTTTATCCACGCTCCATATGCACTTTATGTCCGGCCTTTGTTTTTGGATGTATTCGTAAATAGCCCTTGGATGGCAGCTATACTGACGTCCTCCGTAACTTTCAAATATGGCTATGTTCTTGTCTGCCTCCGTCTTTTGCTGAATCAGCTTCATGAGCTTGCCTCTGATGACGTTTTGTCTTCTGGTTATCCATCGGCCTTGGTTTACTCTTTCAATGGCTATTGCCCTGCCTTTAGTGGTAACGACCGCAAACTCGATTTTACCTGCAAGCCCCTTTTTTTCGAAATAGGCTTCTTTACCTGAAAGCACCTCTATCTTTTCCCAGGCATCAGTCTTTGTATAAACATATACATCTGAAAACTTCTCTTCTGGCAGCTCTTTCGTATCGATTACACATGCCATTTCTCCCTTGTCATCCAGTTCAGCGGGAATCTTTAACACTTCCTTCGTTTTTCTTCCCTTTATGTAGACTCGGCAATGCTTGACATTCTCCCGGATATCAATTTTTAAGATAATATCCTCTTCTATGATATCTGCATCTTTGATCCTTATGTCGCTTCTGATCGATTTTTTTGCTATGCATATGCCTTTATTTTCATAGGACAGGATGTACATGACGTTTTTGTGAAAAGCATAAGGCTCCACAGAGATCACATCCGGATCTGCGCTTATTAAACTGTAGACCTTGGCTTTGTCCAAGACAAATACCCTGTATTTTTTTTGCTTTAACAGGCCAATCACATCAAAGAACAGTTTTCCCTCTTTGGCATGAGCTTTTTTGAATATGGATTCTTTCTCGTCAAGCAACAAGACAGACGGGTCTTCAAGATCAGTCTTGCCTGAAAGGGTTATGCAAGCCTTGTCGTTATCAAAAGCAAAGTCATCGATCTTCAATCCGGCTGTAGCTACCCTCATATCCCCGGGGAGATCATTTAAATCCAAACCGTTGCTCTTTGCGAAGGATTCCAAAACAATTGCTTGAACAATGTTTTTAATTCTCTGGATTAAGTCAGCTTCATACCTGCCGTCAAACAGTATATCGCTGATCATAATAATTTTTCCTTTATCCAGATACTCCGCATAATGATCAGACAGCGTTCTGACCAGAGGCTTGCTGATTTCATCATCCAGATTTACCTGACTTTTGGTATTGTCTATTACTGCATTATTTAGATCGATCTCTTTTCGGATACTCTCCTTCATAATATCAGGGATAAGGCAATCCATCATATCACTGTACTCTCCTTCTTTATTTTCTATAAAAAAAGAGATGCATTATGCATCTCTGTCTAAGCATTAAGCTATTTAATGCATCTTGAAATGTTTAAAGCAAATTTTCGATCTTTTTCTTTAAATCATCTTTGATTTTTGTAGTGGATATGCCTTCGGTTCTCGGCAAATAAACTACTTCGCAATATTCCTTTAAAAAGTCGAACTTGCCTTCCCAATCGTCGCCCATAACGAACACGTCAACATCGTATTTCTTCACGTCGTCTATCTTTTGTTCCCAGTTCATTTCAGGTATTACAAGATCCACATACCTGATAGCCTCTAAAAGCTTCTTTCTGGCCTCGTAGCTGTAATATGAAGGCTCCTTGCCCTTGATGGCATTAAATTCGTCCTTTGACAGACCTATTATTAGGTAGTCTCCAAGCTCTTTTGCCCTCTTTAATATGTTTATGTGTCCCTCGTGCAAAAGATCAAATGTCCCGTAAGTAAGTACTCTTCTCATTTTATCACCTATACTCCAAGTTCTTATTTGTTATTTTCTAGGGCTTGTTTGTTAAGCGCCTGTTAAATATTATACCATCACCCATGTTAGTTGTCCACAGAACCATACACCCCGCCTTAAATAGCCAGCAGAGGCGTTAGGACTAGGGTAAATACTATCATGAGTGCTATCGCTGCAGTAATTATCCTCTTTGTGTTGTGCTTCATGTGTTCATTCCTTTCATCATTTTTTAGTCTTTGCTCTTGCTTGTATTGTTTAACTTCTTTACGACTTTGGAAAAAGGGAAAAAATACTTGTCCAAAAGCCCCATCTTCCCTGCTACCACTTCAATAAAAATATAAACCAAAACAAGTATTATTAAACCGACATTTGGTGAAACCAGGCTATATATTATCGCTACGGCGCTGAACAGGGCGCTGATCATATATATTATCAGCACAGTTTTTGTCTGAGACGCGTTGCTGCTCATCAAGAGGTGATGAAGATGCTCTTTGTCCGCTTGGGCAAAAGACTGTCCTCTGAGCTTCCTTCTTATTATGGCAAACATCGTGTCAAAAACCGGCACTCCCAGTATGAGTATGGGCACCACAAATGATATGAACATGGCATTCTTAAAGCCCATTAATGCTAATACCGATATTATGTACCCTAAGAACATGGCTCCCGTATCCCCCATGAAAATCTTCGCAGGGTGAAAATTATAGACGAGAAATCCTGTGCTGCTGCCCGCAAGTATAAGCGCATATGTCATTACGAAATAGTCGTTCATGTTGGTAGCCAGAACGAACATCGTAAGGAAAGTTATCGACGCCACTCCCGATGCCAGGCCGTCCAAGCCGTCTATAAGATTGATGGCATTCGTTATGCCTATTATCCAGATATAAGTCAGTACGTAACCGAAATAACCCGGCCTTATCTCCCCTATGATGGGAAGATCGATTGATCTAAAGTAAAGCTGACTAGAGAATATGACTACGGTAGCTGCAGCAATTTGGGCTAAAATCTTCGCTTTGGGACTTAGCTCGTATTTGTCGTCTATTATTCCCGTAGCAACAATGATCAGGCTTCCTATGAATATTCCGTTGAACTGAAAGTGGGGATATTCAAACAGAAGGTGACCGATGTAAAATGCACCGAATATGGCCAATCCACCCAAGGTAGGCATCAGCTTAGTATGAACTTTTCTCGTGTTGGGCTTGTCTACAGCCCCTATAGCCAGTGCGAGCTTAGATACGATTGGGGTAAGGGCTACGGCAATGCCTAGACACGTCAGGTATATCACTATAGGATGATTCATATTATTGTCCTTCCTTTGGCGGCCATACGGCAGAGTGTAATAGGTGGTGGGTCGGGGAATACATGTTAAACGGTCGTTTAGTCGCTGAAGCGACTGTGGGACGCAGGGCTTCGCCCTACGGGAAATGACTGCTATGCAGTCGAGAAATGAGACTCCGTCTCGTAAAAAAGTTGTAAGATTTAAGTAATTAAAAGGTTTTTCCTTTCCAACTTTCCAACTTTCCAACTTTCCAACTAACCACTTTCCAACTTCCTGCTTTTACTTATATCTTAGAACTTATTACTTGAAACACCCGCGTTGCGCCATTTTCGTGAGCTTTAGCGAACCCTTAGCTATATCTTCAATCCCCTAAGATATTCTGCAAACTCATCTTTCAGGTCGTCTCTTCTAAGGGCAAATTCCACAGTCGCTTCCAAGAACCCCTGCTTGTTTCCTACGTCGTATCTCTTGCCTTCAAAGTCATATGCGAACATAGCTTCCTGTCCGGCAAGTTCCTTAAGTGCGTCGGTAAGCTGAATCTCGCCACCGGCGCCTTTTCCCGTGTGCTCCAATATACTAAATATCTCAGGAGTTATAATATATCTTCCAAGAATAGCTACATTAGTTGGGGCGTCTTCAGGTGCAGGCTTTTCCACCAGGTCGTCCACGGTAAATAGCCTGTCCCCGATTTTTTCACCTGATACTATTCCATATTTGCTTACATCTTCATGTTTCACGCTTTGCACGCCTAGAACTGATGCTTTTTTCTTATCATACACTTCTATTAGCTGCTTAAGGGCAGGCTTATCTTCAGTGTACACAATATCGTCCCCAAGCAAGACTGCAAAAGGCTCATTGCCTACGAAGGTTTTTGCACACAAAACAGCGTGTCCCAGACCTTTAGCTTCTTTTTGCCTGACATAATTTATGTTTACCATCTCGGAAATATCCTGAACCAATTTTAAGAGCTCATCCTTGTTTTTTTCTTTAAGCTCAAGTTCAAGCTCTACGGATTTGTCAAAATGGTCTTCTATGGCTCTTTTGCTTCTGCCTGTTATTATAAGTATCTCTTCGATTCCTGATTCTATTGCTTCTTCAATAATGTACTGGATAGTCGGCTTATCTACTATTGGAAGCATCTCCTTGGGCATTGCCTTGGTGGCAGGCAAAAATCTTGTTCCCAATCCTGCAGCCGGTATTATCGCTTTTCTTACTTTCATGAAGCATCCTCCTTGGCACGGATAACCATGCGTTTATTATTTTATCTTTCCGGAAGGAAGTCTATGCCATAGACCTCTTTTACAAGGTCTATCCTAGCCTCCTCGTTTGGTATATAGTATATATTGTTGTCTCTGTACTCGTACTCCCCTTCTACGACGTACCTGCCCATCTTGCCTAGCTCTATCTTTTGGGCATAAATCCCAAGGGCAGCCATCTCGCTTAAGCTGAGATTTGTGTCGATGTTTTTTCTGTAGTTGTTTATCAGTTGGGGCATGAGCCTTATCATATTCTGCTCTTTAAGCTGGTTGAAGACAATTTCAAATGATTCCTGGGTTCTGGCCACCCTGTCCTTGTCCTTGGTGCTGTCTGTTCCCCTGTCCCTTACGTATGCGAGGTACTGGTAACCGTTTAGTGTTTGAAGGCCTTTTTCTGCAAACAGGGCTCCTCCTCGGGTTTGGTCATACATGTCCTCTTCCACGTAGATCTCTACGCCGCCGATGTCATCTATAAGCTCTCTGAAACCATCCATGTCGATGGCTACGTAATTGTTGATGTAGATGTTTCCTAAAAATTCGCTAACCGTATCCACGCAGTAAGAATATCCCAGCTTCATCTTTTCCTCGGGGGTCTCTCCTCCTCCAAGATCGTGTCCATAATAAAATGCAGAATTGATTTTATCCATTCCCGGCCGGTGGGCTATCCACACCAAAGCATCCCTGGGAAATGATATCATGTCCACAGAGTCAGTTGAGAGGTCTATAGAGACCAAAACGATCCCATCAGGACGGAAAAGCCGGTATCTGTCCAGTCGCGATTCGTTTTTATCAAATCCCAGCAGCAGGATGTTTATCCTGTCTTCCTGGTAAACCGTCTTAAGATCCTCTCTGGCTTCCAGCTTTTCTTCAGCGATTTTTCTTTGGATTTCCTGCTGCTTAAGAAAAATCCTTTGTGCGTCCCGAAGGTCCCGGTACTTATTGATTCCCCAAGCTGTTGAGATAACCAATATCGCTACTAGGATTGAAATTATGAGTTTTTTATTTTTCATAGCTCCTCCTTTGGCGTGTTCGGTGGGTCGGTGAGGCGGGAAATACATGTTAAACGGTCGTTGGGCAATCGGGAAACGATTGTCAAACAATCGTATTGGTCCCTTTCCAACTTTCCGCTTTCTACTTTCCAACTTTCCAACTTTCCGCTTTTCCCCTTACTGATTTTCTGACTCGTCGGCAACCGGCTCTTCTTCCACCGGTTCTTCAGATGGTTTCTCTTCAACAGGCTCTTCATTCACAGGTTCATCCACTGGGGGCTGCTCTACCGGCGGTTCTTCTACTTTAGTCTTAGCGACGCTTAGGCTTACGCTTGTTGACACCCCTTGCACCTTGAAGGTTATTGTGGCATCGCCGCTGCCTTTTGCTACTATAGTTCCATCAGCATTTAGCTGAAGTACAGCGTCATTCGATATGCTATATGAGGTGCTTCTTACGCTAAAAGTCTTTGTCTGTCCGTCAGCAGTCCTTCCAGTGATGTTCACCGAAGTAGTCCCACCAACCTTCAGGCTTCTTTTACCTACTGATGCTGATAAGCTTATAAGCCTGTCGCTTGTTGCCTGCTGCTCTCTCAGTTCTGCATCTATACCGTATAGCTCTTTAATGATATCCACTCTTTCCCTTTCATTGACCACCCAGTAGGATACCCTGTTTAATGTTCCAAAATATCCCGGGAAGGTGTGAGTGTTAAGGTCTTGTCTGTCTATGCCCATGGCTATCAAAGCAAGTGCTGATATCTGCTTAAAGCTAAGATCCGTTGCCAGCTTTTCAGATACCATCTCATAAATCCTGGGCATTTTCAGCAAGCTGTTCGTCTTTTTCATGTTATCAAACACTGCTTTTATTATATGCTGCTGGCTTGCTACCCTTTCGATGTCACCTTCCGGGTAGGCTCGGTACCTGGCATAATACTGCAGATCTTTTCCGTTGAGGACCTGAAGTCCCTCCTCTATCCTTACTTTAGACCTGTCCTTGCCCTTGTCTGCATACAGGGTATGAAGCACGTCGATCTCCACCCCGCCTATTTCATCTACAATGTCGTTTACCACGTCCATATCGGTTATCCCAATGTAGAAATGTATAGGAATGCCTCCAAGGAGCTCGCTTACCGTTCTTTTAAGATAATCCGTACCTGCCTTTATCTCGTCACCCCGGTAATCGGAAGATCTTTGCTGCCCGTGGGCGAAGCTTGCATTTATCTTGTCCATGTTATTTATGTTGTAGATATCCACGTAAGTGTCTCTGGGAACGGATAAGATTTCTATGCTCTTTGTTTCGAGATCGATGGTCGCGACCATTATCGTATCTGCCCTGTACTGCTGGTAGCCTGCCACTGTATCTCTGTATTCATTTTTATCAAGTCCGTAAAAGAGTATGTTTATCTTTTTGCCGTCAAACTGAGCGTATGCGTCTTTTTCACTAAGCTCTTCACTGTTTTTAAATACGTTTTCCGGCCTGTTTATATCATAATAAAACTTGACCGCCACGGCAGTAAGAATCAACACAGTCGCGATAATACCTGTGACGAGAAAGAATCTCTTCTTATTTTTAATTTTTAGTTTTGGCTTTTTGTTTATGTTCATTTTAGCATCCTATCATTTTAATAAGGAAAAACACGGATTTTTTCCGTGTTTAGTCGTAAGATTTTTTACCGGTGCCGCTTCCAAGGATATGTACGTTGTCAAGAATCTTGCCTGTTCCAAAAGCAACAGAGGATTCTGCATTTTCTACGATGTTTACAGGCACGCCCATTCTGTCGGAGATCAAGATGTCAAGGCCTTTTAAAAGAGCCCCTCCTCCGGCAAGGTAAATTCCTGTATCGCTTATATCCGCTGCAAGCTCAGGAGGCGTTCTTTCCAGTACGCCATGGATTGCATTGATTACTGCGCCTATATTGTCGCTCAAAGCTATCCTGATCTCTTCAGAAGTGACGGTGATGGTCTTTGGCAAGCCTGAAAGAAGATCTCGCCCCCTTATGTCCATAGTCGTCTCTTCCTCAGCAGGGTAAGCTGAGCCTATGTTGATTTTAAGATCTTCCGCCGTACGCTCGCCTATCAAAACGTTGTGGCTTTTTCGCATATATCTTACTATTGATTCATCAAATCTATCTCCGGCGATTTTTATGGATATGCTCTCTACTATTCCTCCCAAGGAAAGTACCGCTACATCCGTAGTTCCTCCGCCTATGTCTACCACCATGTTGCCGGTAGGCTGTGTTATATCAATCCCCGCTCCAATTGCAGCCGCTACAGGCTCTTCAACTATGACAGGGTTTGTTCCTCCTGCTGACAAAACGGCTTGTTCCACTGCTCTTTTTTCCACCTCAGTCGCTCCACTTGGGATTCCTACTACGACTCTTGGTCTTAAGAATCTTTTATTTCCGCATACTTTTGCGATAAAGTACTTAAGCATTCTTTCTGTGATTTTAAAGTCGGAGATGACTCCGTCTCTAAGGGGCCTTATTGCCTGTATGTTTCCAGGTGTTCTTCCAAGCATCGCTCTTGCGTCGGCGCCAATCGCCTTTATTTCGTTTGTATTAGTATCGATTGCCACCACTGAAGGCTCTTGCAGCACGATACCTTTTCCTTTTACGTAAACAAGTACGTTTGCCGTTCCTAGATCGATTCCTATATCTTTTCTTAAAGGTGCCATTGTTAACTATTCACTCCCATCTACTGTGTTCGACTGTTACTAAATTATAATTATATCATAAAAAACTTCTAATGATATATACAGCTTGTAAAACTAGCCACTAAAACAGATTAATTGTAACACACCTGCATATAATGTTAAATAAATTTCGAAAAAAATAATTTGATTTTAAGAAAACTGAGAAACAGCAGCAATCGAGCAGTAAGCGTATGTAAGTTTACTTAGAATGCGCTTAGCTGCGAGGAAGCTATTGGGCGAAGCCC
>NZ_FQTU01000024.1 GCF_900128885.1 Alkalibacter saccharofermentans DSM 14828 | reverse complement strand
TTTAATTGCTTCTCGGTCTCAACGCCCTCTGCTATAACAATTTTCCCAAATGTGTGTGAGTATTCTATAAAAAGTTTAACCAGTTCTCTAATTTGAATTCTATCTATTCTGTCAATAAAATATTTGTCGATTTTTAGTATATCAAAAGGTATTTCACCAAGACTCATCAGTGAATTATAACCAGTTCCAAAGTCATCAATGGAAATTTGATATCCCCTTTCCTTCAAGTAGTTCATTGTTTTTATCATTTTTTTGTCATTGTAAGCTATGGCTCTTTCAGTTATTTCAATCTCGATGTCAGATCTATCGACATTTTTGCTGGTTATTGTTTCCTGTCCCCAATTAATAAAATCTTTGTCTATTAATTCCTTTGCGGATGCGTTAATAGCACATTTTATATCAATTCCTCTGTTTTTCCACATTTCCATCTGTGTCGTTGCATTTTCAAAAACAAACTTTGAAATCTCCTTAATAAACCCAATCTCTTCTGCGATAGGAATAAACATATCAGGTCCTATAAAATTATTTCCGTTTCTATTCCATCTTACTAATGCTTCTACACCAGAAATTTTATTGTTTACAATATCAATTTTGGGCTGGTACATCAAAAACAACTCATCTTTTCGGATAGATTCAAGCAATGCTCCAGTGATATCGTGCATCTCTCTTCTTTTATTTTCTAAGCTGACATCGTAATAATAAACGCCTGATTCTCTATGCTCACCTTGCTCGTGAGCGATCCGGGCTTTATTATATATTTCAGTTGGGGAAATATCTTCACCACGATACTCATAAATCCCCACTTTAAGCGATACCCTTATGTCATATCCGGCAAGTGAAATTGGGAACGTAGAATAATGTTTCAAGACTCGATTGATTTTTTCTTCGTAATCTTCAACACAATCATCAAATACTAATAAAATCAACTCATCTTTCCCATAAGAATACACTGCTTTTCTGCCACAGCTATGCTCTAGCTGTTTTGCTAAATTTTTGACTAGATCAAATACCAGTTCACTATCAACATATTTTTCGATGCCATCCAGATTTGTTAGCTTGATGGATATAATTTTGAAATGTTCCTCTGAGTCTATGCTGCTTTCAATGTCAAAAATAAGCTTCGTTGTATTCGGAAGATCATAAAAAGGGCTTGATAAGTTCCTGTCTTGTGCTTCCCTATTTAATTGATTTATCCAGTCAAGCATGTGCCCTGTAAAAAGACCAATCAGAGAGAAGGCAAGCATACGGGAAATCCAATTTACAGGATCTTGCATAATGCCACTGGATACATCAAGTGGCATTAATGGTCCAACCGATAAACCTGAGACCATGCCTACGGTCAAACCGCCAAAAGAACCCCAGAAAAGTGAGGATAGTATTATAGGAACATACAGTAAGTGTACGTAGACCTTTTTTGTACCACCTGTTAAATGTACAAAATACACCGCAACTAGAATAAGAACCATTATAAATATGATCTTAAGTAAACTAGCCTGTTTGTTTTCATTCGCTCGTTTGATTAATGATCTCATCATAATTTTTCTCCTCTCTACATCTTTTTCACCTTCAGAAATTTATAGTCTCTTCGTATACATCAAAACAATGAAACCCTATTTCTTGGTGTAAAAATCGATTAATATTTTTCCCCCTGCATTAACAGTTTTAAACTATATCCTTATTATCCCATCATTCAACTTTAATTACAACTTTCTGTTTACTCTGATAAACTTCTTCTTTCATCCGTGCTATAAACAGCCAGCTATCCTCTGAAATAAAGGTGCTGTTTTCATCCAGCCCCATGCTGGTGACATATCCCTCTGCCATTTCCAAGTAGCGGGTACCTTTAACTTTTGTGCCATACATGGTAGCAACCTGTGATCTCATCCCCTTGCCAAGGTCTTCCAAGCCTGCACCAATCGGCAATCCACCTTAGCCTTTACCCATTTCCCCTCCTCAGGGATTGCTGCGGGGCCATGCTTAGGGCCTTTTGCAACACTGCACATATTTTCGACTTCATGTGAATAAATCATTGAATATCTCCTCCTTGAATCTATATTTAAAATGAATGACTTTTAATGATCTTATCACCTTTATCATTCTTACCCAGAAATACAAATATGTTTCCGGCAATAATGGCTAATATTCCCCAGTAATCAGCTGTAAAGCAATCAAGGTTTTCCAACCCTCCATATAGGTAAATTATTCGTGGCGTTGACATATTAATCAAATTCTCTTCTACTAAACACATGGATTAATAATTAATCATAGCACTGAGAAATACGGGTGCTATGACACACCCGTAATGTCTTTACTGCCTATTAGTCGTTTATGTTATTGATATCAATTTTTTCGCCCCTTCACCAACTTCCGCGCATTTTTCATGCCGCCAAATTCTTTAAACATACGCTCTATCTTTTGGTTTTCAATCTGCTTGCTATTTAAGCCCTCATAAGAGGCCTCATTCTTTAGCTTGGTATAGCTATTGAGTCTCCTATGATCAATTGTGCCTTCGGACAATGCTTTTTGGATAGCACAGCCTGGTTCATTTTTATGTGAGCAATCGTTAAATTTGCAATCCTGAGCAAGCCTTTCTATATCCGCAAAAGACTTTGACAGGTCTGCGCTTTGAATGCCTAACTCTCTCATTCCCGGCGTATCAATCACAACTCCGCCAAGCAGACTTGGAAACATCTCCCGCCCTGTGGTCGTGTGCTTGCCTTTGTCGCTTTTGCCGACTTCTTTTGTTTCAAGCATTGTTTTGCCTAGCATTTGATTTATAAGCGTTGATTTTCCCACGCCAGAAGAACCAATAAAAGCTGCAGTTATTCCTTCTTTCATGTAGGGTTTAAACTTATCAATGTTATCCTCAAACATAGACGTAGTAATTATGTCTGCATAGAAGGAAACCTGCTCTACCTCTCGAATTACTTGTGTCAAATTTTCGCAAAGATCAGATTTTGTCAATACTATTACAGGCGTGGCGCCGCTATCCCAAGCAATAGACAGATACCGCTCCAAACGATTTAAATTGTAATTACTATTTAGAGACATGCAAATAAATACGATATCAATATTAGATGCTACTATCTGGGCCTGTTTTTTTATGCCTACTGCCGTACGCAAAAATACACTTTTACGGCTCAATATGTAATGGATGATAGCCGTATCTTCTATTTTTTCATAAGATACCATCACATAGTCTCCAACTGCAGGGAACTTATAAAGCTCTGTTGTTTCATGCCTTAGCTTTCCGGATATTTGAGCCTGCTGCTCTCCATCAACCGTTATTACTTTATACGATCCTTTATGTTGAGCAATCACACGAGCTAGTCTTAAACCTTCGTAGAAGCTAGATTCATTTATATATCGGTCTGTTAAACCATACGATTTTAATAACTTCAATGTTATACCTCCTATCAAATTAGCTTTGAACAGGAAGGAGGTTTTGATTCTTATATTTTCAACCCCTCCTTCACCATTGCTATCTCCAACGCACATTTTTTATTTTCATTCATAAAACAATTCTCCTTTTACAATAAATTTTAATCCTTTAAATATTTTTGTTTTTTGACAAGTTGGATTTTGACTGATTCATATAACGCTCATAATCTTACTAAAAAAACTGGAAGTTAGCAAACAGATCATTACTCAAGATATTGTTTTAATAACTTCACACCCATAACTGTTGCAGGGATTCTGTAATTAGGTGCTAGATTGGATAGAATAACAACTGCCGTTTCAGTCTTTGGACAAAAACCTAGATAACAGTTATAATCTCCCGTTCCGCCGTTGTGCCAGATGATGTCGTTTTCTCTGTCAATGATCCATCCAGCGCCGATTTCATCCATATTAATACCCATGGCGCTGTAGGCTTTGGTTGATGAATTTATAACAGCAAGAGAATCGTGGCAACTTGCAAAGATATCTTTACCCGCAAGCTGAAGTTGAGCGTAATCGAGCATGTCTGAAATTGTCGATGTCAGTCCGCCAGCGGAAAGATAGACGTCGTTGGCATTCCAGTCCCAATACTGTTTCAAATCGCCTTGTCTATCGGATATGTGCGTATTTTCAAGCCCTAGCTCCTCCGATGCAAATACATTAACCAGGGCTAAATAATCTCTGTCGTAAACTGCTTCAAGAACAAGCCCAAGCGTCGCATAACCAAAATTTGAATAGTTAAATTTTGCCGTTTCATTAGTCACAGACACCTTTGACAAACTTTTCAACAGCATATCATCGGTTATTCCGTAGAAATCATTTCTTCTGCCGAAGAAATTGCCTATCATCGGCAATTCAAAATAATGTGATTTATAACCGGATGTGTGCGTAAGCAACTGCTCTATCGTTGGGTATGTGTTGCCTACAGGCATCTCAAGATGTTTATCAATTGTATCGTCTAAGTTGATTTTCCCTTCAATTATTGCCCTTTTGATGAGCGTTGCCGTAAATGTTTTGGTCAGTGAACCAATTTCATAAGTATGTTCCACTTGGGGCATCACAATTGTATCCTTACCATAAACCGTATAGGTTGCTTGCCCATCCTTAATAATCCCCACTGTAATGATGGCATTATCATTACCTTTCATCGTATAATTCAAGCAATCTTCAAATGACAGTCCTGGAATTTTGCTCATTTGATAATTTCCATAGATTACAAAACCATAGACTATTAACACGATAGCCAAAATAACTACAATTAAGATATGCAGTATTTTTTTGCCCTTTTTTTTCACAAGCATTCCTCTTTTCACATGAAAAATATGCCCGACTATAATTGATTCAACCATACAATATATATCTCTGTCAGATTTGACGAACTGCTTTATCTAACTATTATCAAAACCTATTTAATCCATTACTTTAGCTTGCCTTGCTAGGGCAATATTGTTTTTAAAATTTTAGGCATCATATAAATCTAGAAATTTTAATGTATTTTATTAAACTGTGTTATCATCTTATTGACACTAACACATGTAATGCTGAACTATTCACATTAATCTGTAATTGCCGGTGGAACATCAGGATCAATATACTTTTCCACTTCATCTAACACGGGAGTTATGATTCCAGCTTTTTCCTTAAGCTTTTTAAATTCTTTCCTCAAGTGCATCATCTCGTCGCGGGCATTCCTAGCATGACGCACACCACCGATATCGAAAAGCTCCGAACCTAACACACGCTGCAACAGGGGAACCATGATAAAGTCGGGAAAATTAATGCTCCAACGCAGCTTAGGCGGTTCAATAGGATAACCCAGGGTTCGTAAAACCTGGAATGCTTCCCGCATACCGTGCCAGCATTTCCTAATTGCTTCCTTGTTACGCGCCAGACGATAATTGCATAATCCAGCCATATAAATAGAGCCGGTAAGTGATAATGCGATTGCCACATGATAACGTTTCCACGAATCCATATTTTTACTAAACACTACCGGAAATCCTGCCGCTTTAAAAGCACCGGCTATTTGCTGTAGACGCTCGCTTACTTCCCCGTCAAGTTCACCCATTGTCATCTTTTCTGCAACTATAAAGCGGACAACATGCCCGTCGCGCTCACCACCAGCGTTGACATGCCCCAACAAAACCCGCTCACCCCCCAAAGCGTCAATCATGGACTGCGGACCTTCCGCGTCATTGTGCATAAACAGAAATGACGGTATATGCGGATTTGACGAAAGCGCCGGAAGTGCATCATGAAGCTGTGTTTTTTGTATTAATACCACACATACATCAAAGTACTCGTCCTCGGGCACATGGTCAACCAGACGTACCTTGGTAGATGTTTGCTCTTTTGTCTTAAAATCTTCCAGTACGACACCATGCTTTTTCAGATCCTCATACCTGGAGCCACGGGCTACAAGCGTTACATCCATTCCCGCCTCACGCAACTTGGCTGCATATAGACTGCCTAGAACACCCGCGCCGAAAAACAAAAATTTCATCTGCTTCATTTCCTGATCAACTCCTTATGTGTTCTAATTTAATCTTAACCCAGTTACAAAATCTCCTCAACCCTATCAGCTTAAATTCTCGGTAAAATTGTAACTAAGCACGAGGTCTTTTATTCAAACTTTCCATAATTTGCTTATACTGTTTGATGATCTTGGAGAAAATCTGTGTACGGGTTTCCATTTCACATAGAAGTTCAAAGTCCTATTTTTCTCAATGTGCTTGTTATCAGGTGTCGTTTAGCTCAGAGCTTAATGAAGATTAACCTAATGAATTGTGCAAATGACCATCAATAGTTATTGTTATGTAATAACACCAAGAATACGTATTCGTGATTTAAACAAATCCACTAAAGGAGCTATCTCTTTGCCACGCACAGCCCATATAAAGCTCCGTAAAGAGTCTACCATGTTTTGTAAGGCGCGATAAGCGAGCTTACATAACAACATCAGTCCAATCCAAGCAGCTAACCTATGCAACAAGGGATATAATCTGATCACGTCTATCCCCCAGTACCAAAACATCTATCATAATTTTTAGTCTTCAATGCGGGTGGATTAGTTTAGTTAATTATTTACGTTTTTATCTACTGATAAACTAACCGATTAATTAATTAATCATACTGCTGGAAAAAACGAGTGCTATTACACACCCATAATGTCTTTACTGATTATTAGTTTTGAAGTGTCCCCTTTTATATAATTTAATTATTTCCGTTAGATCTGTCTGACTGGGGGTTATTATTCCAACTTCAATCTCGAAGTAATTGCTTTCAGAAGCAAAAGATTAACCAGTGTAATGATTATTCCTTCCACCAGAAGAATACCAAAGTATCGATAAGGAAGATTATTTGACAACCTCAACATCATATCGTGTAAAGGGATCAAAAAAATTATCTGGGTTAGCTGAATACCGATAAACAAAATTACAATCACAGCAATAAGATACTTCAAAATCCCTGAGAATGAAATCTTCACCTTCACGGCTGAATCCATCAAAAAATGCTTTAGCAGAACGGAAAGCAGCAAGTATCCGATGACAAAAATAATTTGAGTTTGAAAAAACAACACTGTCACCATAAGAAGGCTTATGGCTATATATGTAAAAGATAATAATTCATTCCTTTTTGAAAAAAGTACGATCACTACCGGAATGATAAAAGTGGAAACAATGCTGATTGACCCTCTAAAAAGCAGAAGGCTAACCACAGACAGCGCAAGGGCGAAAGCAGACCTTGTAAGGACATTAATTTGATCACTGAGATCGGATTGATTTTTACGTCTACTTAAACTCATTGAATCATCTCCTTTATTTTTCTTAACGTATCATGATATTTCTTTTCATGTAACGATCTTTATTAAACACTTTGAATAGATCTGTCTTCGAATTTTTCGCTTCATACATTGCAAAATCCGCATATTCGATCAGGTCAAAAAAGTTTTTGGTATGAAGGCCATAAACCGCCATCCCTCCACTGCAAAGCATCTTTAGCTCTTGAGAATCTATTGTGATAGGCGTATCTAATACATGGATTTGAATATTCTCCCAAATTTTCCGGCACTCCGCTTCCCCGACGTCTTTATATCCATGGATATAAAGACCGAATTCATCCCCCGAAATTCTTATGGCAATGAAGTTCTCAAAGGGAAGGCCTTTCAACCGTCGGGCAAATTCCTTTAAATATTCGTCACCCGCCCGATGTCCAAAGGTATCATTTATCTGTTTAAATCGGTCGAGATCCAAAAATGTAAAGATTCCAAATTTCTGGGGATCATTTGCGATTGCCATCTCAATTTCCTCTCGGTATTGATACCTGCTGACAAGGCCGGTAAGTTCATCCTTTACTAGGCGATTGTTTAAGTCTAAATTTAGCCGGTGGAGTTGGGCATTGCTCTTTTCCAACTGCCGTTTTATGTTTTGAAGCTGATTATTCAACTTTTGAATTTCTTCAAATTGGCTTCGAACAATTTCCATATTATTGGTCATCAGATCCCGATCCGTGCTTATAATCAGCCCCATAAATCGATGGATTACATCCTTAGCTCGACAATTGGATTGCTCATTACTCATAAGACTGATATTCATCCCTAAAACAAATACTCTTTCATTTTTAACCATCATACATAGAGATATGGTGACCGTTGGACTAATAATTTGAAATCCATCATCACAGATAAAGCTGCCTTCTTCATCGTAGGCTTTGTTTCCAAGTTCTGTAATCCGTTCCCGGTCCTTAGGTTCAAAAATATCTTTTAAATTCCTTTGATGAGGGGAAATAAGAAAGACGGGATCATACCAATATTTAGTTAACAGGTTCAAGTTTCGATCCCCTTGTAAGAAGAAGGAAATATCATACTGATCCATCCCTAACCTCCTTTCTAAAATCCACTTTCAACAATATGTTTTTTCTGCCCAATTCACAAAAACATCGGCGGTAGCGGAGTAGTAATCAACGTTCCACATTTCCCACAGTTTTTCCGTGTTTTTAAAAGCTTGCCCCCCTACGGCAATCTTTACACTCGGATATTTCTCTTTTACAGCTTTCACAATATTTTCACAGGTGGGTAAGTAAAGAGGCATGGTCACGGATAAAGCAACAATATCAGGTTGATGTTCTTTAATCGCTTCTAAGATTGATGCTTCCGGAAGAGCCGCCCCTAGATAATAACTGTCCCAACCTTGATATTCAAACATGTCGGAAAGCATTCTTGCACCCATTTCATGCAGCTCACTTCCCACGGCGCAGGAAACGATCCGTTTGTTTTTCCTCGGCTTACTGAATATCTCATCATAAAAACCCGACAGCACGGATTGAGTAACGGAAGTAATATAGTGCTCTTTATCTATAGTAATAATGTTTTTATGCCAAAGATCTCCTGTTTCTACCATTACTTTTGCAAGGATCTCTTCGTATATATCCATTAAGGACAGTCCTTGCTTCTTGGCTTCATTAATTACATCATGTGCTTCTCTTGTTTGACTCTTTATTAAGGCCTCCAGGTAGGCTATTCGAAGTTCAGAATGCTTCCCTTCCTGAAACTTTGAAGATAAACTGATTTCCGTTACTGCATTTGTGGTCACTTCCATTGCAGTTTTCAAATAGTCGGTTGCTTTTTTCAATTCATCTTCAGAAAGCAGTCCATCGGGATAGCTGTTTAAAATTTCAGATAGAATTAAGTAATGATCATTCATGTGCTCCATTATTCGATCACGATCCAAGTCCTTCATCAAATTACAAAGCAGCTCATAAATCCATATAGCATATCCCTCAAAAATTTTCCCGTCGCTGAAATGAACTGCAGTCATTAAAAAACTGATGTTATACACCACATCTTCATACATCAATCGTTTTCTTCTCTCATCTAATTCCTTTTCAAGTTTCGGGTCACGCTTAAATTGTTCCTGAAAAACCTTTTGGGCAATTTCCACGTAGCGTTGATCTGTATAATTCACTAATAAACTCATGGACACATCTCCTTTAATTAATAGCTTGATTATTAATAACTGTGTTGACTCTAGCATTATCAAAGATTAATAACATTTTAAAACCACCTACACATGTAGGTAGTTTTAGAGTCTTATCCTCGACTTTAAGTCAATAATTTTTAACTTCCCTACAGCACTTTGCAGGACAAAAAAAACTTTATCCTTCTTATGCGCTCCTATCAAAACCCCCAAAAAACCTTCCTTTGGTAACTGGCTATCTCTTGTTTTCACAAAAGACCCTTTAGCTTTGCGTCCTTACCTTACGATAAGTTTGCTATTATCATTTGAAGGTTTCAATAATAGGTACAGTACCCAACTATATCCTTATTATCCCCTCATTCAACTTTAATTACAACACATTATTTACTTTGACAAACTCCTTATAGCAAGTTTGCTTCAAGTATGTAGTAATACTCCCAATAACGCGTGTTCGTGTTTCAAGCGAATTGTTAATACCCACTTGATCTGATCATGCTTTGCTCGTAACTTTTGTCTGTGCCGTGGTGAATTTAATCGCTTATCTTGCCATAGATGATGATATAACACCTGATATCAACGGGTACTGAGGTGACAGAAAAAGCACCACTAAACGACCTTTCCGGCAAGATTGAAATCGTAAAGTGGTGCCCCAAAACGTATGGTCATAATAACACTTTACGAGAAAAAATTCAATCCTGACACAAATATTTTTCATTGAGAGCAAGGAAACGTGCTTCTGCCCAGAATGCCAATTGGTCAGTAGCCTATTTTTTTATCATATTCCATTATCTCTAGAAAGATTTGAACGAGATCGGGATCAAATTGAGTCCCTGCATTATTTTTTATTTCTTTCAGGGCTTTTTGTTTGGTAATCGAAGGTTTGTAAACTCTGCCATTAGTCATCACATCAAATGCATCGACGATTGCAATTATTCTGGCAAGTATTGGAATATCTCCGCCTTTAATCCCAAATGGATAACCCTTACCGTCCCAACGCTCGTGATGGGATAGAATCTCTTGAGCAATATGCGCTAAGCTTACCGAGGCGCAAGCAATTCGGTACCCTGTTTCGGGGTGCTTTCTGATTTCTTCCCATTCATCAAAAGTTAATTTGTCCGGTTTTTTCAATATATCCTCCGATACAGATATCTTTCCTATATCATGCATGATGGCAATAAGAGATAATTTATCCATATCCTCATTGGTAAGGTCTAATGGCTCTTGAAATCTAAAACATAATTCGGATATTCTTTTTGCATGCTCTTCTGTTTCTTCACTTTTTTCTTTCAAAGCTTCTAGAAGTGTTGATATTAAATCTTCCCTTACGCTGTTACTGTTCATGAGTTTGTTTTTGTACATCCTGTCTTCTGCATCAATCAGCAGCTGTTTAATCGATTTTTGGATATTTATTTTAGTTGCTACTCCTATGGCCATTTTAACCGGTACTGCTTTTATATAGTAATTACTGCACTCATCAATTATTCTGCTTGCAATTTTTCCCGCAATATATTTGCTTGTTTGAGGTAGTAGAATGATAAATTCATCACCACCCCAACGGGCAATTACATCTTCTTGTCTACACGATTCTTTTAAAATCTTTGCAGTGCGTATTAATAGTTGATCTCCTACCTCATGGCCATAAGCATCATTTGCTAGTTTCAAACCATTAATATCTGCCATTATTATGCTTAAAGGGAGTTGCCGTTTGGTATTCAAACGCTTCAATTCATCTTCCATGTATGCCCGATTAAAGATACCTGTTAGTTTATCATATAAACTTAAGCACCTGATTTCTTCGTCTCTTAGCTTTCTTTCCGTAACATCTGTCATAACAATTAAAACGGATGAGCTCCCCCTGTATAAAATATTGGAAATGGACAATTCAACCCATTTTTCCCCATCAAGTGTGTTTATCTTAAGTTCCATGTTATTTAACTGCGTTTGTATATTCTCACGAGACTTCTTTTCAATTAAAAGAGACTCTATTTGAAAGCTGTACTCAGGAGATATGTCATCCAAAAATGAAGCCCCCATAAGATCTGAAGAACTTTTAGACAATATTTTTGATAATGCAGGATTACAATATGCAATGCGCTCATTTTGCAAAACACAAATACCTGCGGGAATACTTTCGGCCAAAGTATAGTACTGTGTTTCTGATTCAAGTGAAAGAGCTCTATTGCGAAGGAGGTTGGTAATTCGCAATTTAAGTTCGTAGGAATTTACAGGCATGCTTATAAATTCATCAACCTCGTTTAAAATATCTTGGTGTAATCGGTTTTTATCATGAGAAGACACCAACAAAAGTATCGGTAAAAAAACCGGATTAGCTTCCTTTTTTAATTTTAAGGCATCCTTTCGATAATTATTAAACGTTTGGTAGTCTGCAATAAGCAAGTCAAAATTGTTTTGCATCTTTTCATCTGGCAAAACTACTTCATAGCTTTTTGAAAGAAATTCTTTCAATATCTTTTGATCTGCTTGCTGACCAATTAGCAATAGTACTCTTTCCATTAGTTACCACCCCCCTTTTTTCAATTGTGTTATCTCTGAACTGCCAAGTCTCATAATATACAGGTGGTATTAATAATTACAATTCTTTTCGTCGTCAATAAACTCCGGATTTCCGGTCAAAACCCCTCTGAGATCACTCAGTGGACGGCCTACCTTTAATCCGGAACTAGTTATTTCAAGTTCTCTTAGCGTTTTTTCAAAATCGCTCATGCGTTTTTTAAGTACACCGATCACTTTTCGTAATTCACCTTTCAATTCCACATAGCGAAGAAAGACAATACTGTCTGCGAGATAGCTTATGCCGTATTCTGACACTGTAAAATCCCCTGTAATGCTATGAGTTTCATTTAGCAAAAGCATTGTTACTCCCATATTTTTTAGATACTCCGATAACGCATGAATGTGCCTTAACATTTCACCCTTGTCACGAGGACCTTTGCTAAAAGATAGGAGGTAGCCGGAAATGCTGTCGATCATGACTATTTTAGTGTTCATATGCTCGACATCGTTACGAATAAGATACGCGAACTGGTCAGGTGTATATTCCAGAGAATTCACCTTCACCACTGAGAGAGTGTTTTGATCTAACATTTCACTAATTGGTATGTTCACCGCTTTCATGCGTTTGAGAAGAGATTCTTTTCCTTCTTCAAAGGTATAGATAACGGTACGTTCACCTCTTTCAGAAGCTTCTTTTGCAAATTGAACACCCAATGTCGTTTTTCCCACACCGGTTGGACCGCTTATGACAGTTGCAGTACCTTTTTCAATTCCTCCATAAAGTAGCTTATCCAATTCCGGGATGCCTGAAGAGATGGTTTCAAATATAAATTCTCGCTTTACCTCTCTTGGATCAAGTCTGGGATATATAATTATTCCATTATCCATTATTTGCATTGTGTGAAATCCATGCTTATAATCCGACCCCCTGAATTTTGTTACTCTGACCCCACGCTCATCATTTATGTATTCCAGATTTATCACACCATCACTCATAAACTGTAAATCATCGTCACTGACAGACTTACTGTCTTCTGAAGATAAAAGAACCGTACCTATTTGACTTGTGGCAATCTTAATCAAAGCCAATATTTGTTTGCGAAACTGGTAAATATCCGGCGATAGGTACTGAAGCTGGGTTATACCGTCGACAAAAACCCGATCAGGTTTTATTGTTTCAAGCTGTTCTGTGATTTTTTGCATAAAGGAGGGTTGCTCCACTTCAGCAGGTGAAAATACATTATATGAAGCATCGCAGGATACATCATTAGCTGAAGGAGTCAAGTCTAGAAAACTGGTATTTTCCAAATCAAGCCCTTTTTGACTAGCATCTCGAAGTAGCTTATCCAGAGATTCTGACAAGGAAATAAGTAGGGTCTTTTCGCCTTTGCATGCGCCTTCGTATAAGAAATGGATGCCCGCGGTGGTTTTGCCTGTCCCTGGCCCACCTCGAATTAAATAAGTATTCCCAGAAATATAGCCTCCTTGTAAAATTTCATCCAGCCCTGATATTCCGGTCGGCATCTTTTGTATTTCTCTGTTACTAGCCATTGTTAATTCCTCCCTCTATTGAAAACTCCCTTAATTGACGATACAAATATAAATAACAGGGTCGAAACGCAACTATTCTCAGAAGATAGTTTCTACCCATTATTGCCATCTTAATTCAATCAATAATAGTCAACATTATCAACCCGATGTGTTTCTCACTTTTTATTTTTAGTATCACTCTACATCCACTTTTTGTGCTAATGCTTTACTTTTTCTCCTCATTGAATTTTAGATAAAATTCTTCAAAGTCGTCTG
>NZ_FQTU01000023.1 GCF_900128885.1 Alkalibacter saccharofermentans DSM 14828 | reverse complement strand
AGTAGCAGAAATCATGGAGTAATCCATGGAATTATGAGGGGCGCCCATAGGGCGCCCTTATATTAGCTAAGGAACCCACAAAAAAACATCAAAAAGAGTTTTCATAAGTCGCAGGTTGTGGTATAATAACTAAGCTGTCTTATGAGAAAAGGGCTTTGGGCCTTTTTTTAGTTGAAGAAAATTATATTGACAGGGCATATCAATTGTGATATTTTTTATTAGTACAATCAGAATTGGGTTAGTGCGCCTTAAAAAGGACAAAGATAAAAGGATGTTTTATAAAAAGTAGGAGGTGTCGTCATGAGAGTGAAAGTCACTTTGGCTTGTACAGAATGCAAGCAAAGAAATTATCATACTATGAAAAACAAAAAAAATGACCCTGAAAGACTTGAGATGAGCAAGTACTGCAAGTTTTGCAAAAAGCACACATCACACAAGGAAACAAAATAAGGAACCTTATTTTTAGTATAGGGAAGTGAAAGAATGGCTAAAAGCGAAAAAGAAGTAAGAAAAGAAAAAGTTAAAAAACCCGGACTGATCAAAAGATTCACTGCCTTTGTAAAAGGCGTCGGGGCTGAACTTAAAAAAGTGACATGGCCTACAAAAAATGAATTGATGCAGCACACATCCGTTGTCTTGGGCATCGTCTTTATTTTGACGTTGATTGTATATGTTATTGACGCGGGTTTGGGTGGATTGCTGGCATTGATCATAAGATAAAGAGGGTTAGTTTATATGAATCAAATTGAAGAAGCGAAATGGTATGTCGCGCATACATATTCCGGATACGAAAACAAGGTCAAAGCCAATATAGAGGCGGCTGTCGAAAACAGGAATATGCAGGATCAAATTTTTGAGGTTTGCGTTCCGATGCAGGATGTAGAAGAAATTAAAAACGGCAAGAGGAAAGTAAGTCAAAAGAAAGTTTTCCCGGGTTATATCCTAGTGAAGATGATAATGACAGACGAGTCTTGGTATGTGGTTAGAAACACACGTGGAGTTACCGGCTTCGTAGGCCCTGCCTCAAAACCGGTGCCTTTGTCAAAAAACGAGCTTAAGAGTATGGGCATCAAGGAAAAGCTTCCTCAAATAGACTTGAAGGTTGGAGACAACGTCAAGGTTCAAGACGGACCATTGGAAGGCTTTGCAGGCATAGTGGAAGAAATTAACCACGAGAAACAAAAAGTGAAAGTAAACATATCTATGTTCGGCAGGGAAACCCCGGCAGAACTGGAGTTTACCCAAGTGGCAAAATTTTAGTCCATGAATTTCATGGGATAAAAGATAAACAAATAACCAAGACACACAGGGAGGTGTAAAAGACATGGCTAAAAAAGTTATAGGATTGATAAAGCTGCAAATACCTGCAGGCAAAGCTACACCGGCACCACCAGTTGGACCTGCATTGGGTCAGCACGGTGTAAACATCATGGGATTTTGCAAGGAGTTCAACGCAAAAACCGCCAATGAAGCGGGAATGATCATACCGGTAGTAATTACTGTGTACCAAGACAGAACTTTCAGTTTCATCACTAAAACTCCGCCGGCTGCTGTTCTTATAAAAAAGGCAGTTGGAATAGAAAGCGGTTCAGGAGTGCCAAACAAGCAAAAGGTAGCGACCATAAGCCAAGACAAGGTAAGAGAGATTGCTGAGCTTAAAATGCCCGACCTAAACGCGTCTTCAGTTGAATCAGCGATGAGAATGATCGCGGGAACTGCAAGAAGCATGGGCGTAGTTGTAGAAGAGTAAAACAAAGTGGGAGGAATATCCGCTAATACCACGAGGAGGGAATTATGAAAAGAGGAAAAAATTACCAAGAAAAAATGAAGCTTGTAGACAGACAAAAGCTATATGACTTAGACGAAGCAGTCGAGTCGGTAAAAAAGACAGCTACAGCTAAATTTGATGAGACTGTTGAAGCTCACATAAAACTTGGCGTAGACTCAAGACACGCGGACCAACAAGTCCGTGGAGCAATCGTGCTTCCACATGGAACAGGAAAAAGCGTAAAAGTCTTAGTTTTTGCCAAAGGTGACAAAGCGACTGAGGCTACTCAGGCGGGTGCTGATTATGTAGGCGCTGAAGATATGGTAGAAAAAATTACAAAAGAAAACTGGTTTGACTTCGATGTGGTCGTTGCAACACCTGACATGATGGGAGTTGTAGGAAGACTAGGAAGAGTACTTGGACCAAAAGGGCTTATGCCAAACCCAAAATCAGGGACAGTAACCTTTGAAGTTGCAAAAGCTGTTTCCGATATCAAAGCAGGTAAGGTTGAGTACAGACTGGACAAGACCAACATCATCCACGTTCCGGTAGGAAAAGCTTCTTTTACTCAAGAGCAGCTTAACGAGAACTTGAGCGTACTGCTAGATGCAATAAAAAAAGCCAAGCCTGCATCTTCAAAAGGAACCTACTTCCGAAGCGTTACCATCACAAGCACAATGGGACCTGGAATAAAAATCAACCCTGCGAAGATATAATAAAACTTGACAAGCTTATTGCGTGATGATATAATTCATGTGATTTAAAATAAAGATTCAACCGAAGACAATAGGTGCGCAAGCTTAATACCCTATCGAGGTTATACATTACAGTATGAATTCATGCTCTCTTTGTATGCCTCGGCGCAAAGAGAGTTTTTTTTATTGATAGGGTGGAGTTTATATAAGGAGGTGGACAATAGTGTCAAACAGAGATTTAAAAGCAGAAGTGGTAAAAGAGATAGTTGAGAAGTTTCAGAGTGCTCAAAGTGTTGTCTTGGTAGACTACCGTGGACTGAATGTTGAAGAGCTTGATGAGTTCAGAAGCATTGCAAGAAAAGAATCGGTTGACTACAAAGTATATAAAAACACAATGATGAGATTTGCAGCAAAAGAAACCGGCAATGAAGGCTTGATGGAGCATTTGACCGGACCTACAGCGGTTGCATTCAGCAATGAAGATCCGGTTGCGGCTGCAAAGATCGTAATGGAATTTTCCAAGAAACACAAGGCCATGGAAGTAAAAGGTGGTTTGGTAGGAGGAAAGATTATCTCTGCAGAAGAGATAAAAGACCTTGCAGATCTACCGCCGAAAGAAGTTCTTGTGGCGAAAGTACTTGGCGGCTTGAATGCTCCCATTGCAGGATTCGTTGGAGTTCTTCAAGCGAATATCAGTGGTCTGGCAAGAGTGCTTAACCAAGTCCAGGAACAAAAAGAAGCTACAGCTTAATTATTCAAGGTAAAAACAAAAAAACTAAAAAGAAGATAAAACGGAGGTTTATAAAAATGGCAAGTGAAAAAGTAACTCAAATGATCGAAGAAGTAAAAAATATGACTGTATTGGAACTATCTGAATTGGTAAAGGCTCTTGAAGAAGAGTTCGGCGTAAGCGCAGCTGCTCCTGTAGCAATGGCTGCTGCTCCAGCTGCTGCTGCTGCTGAAGAAGCAGAAGAAAAAACTGAGTTTGACGTAGTGTTGACTTCTGCGGGAGACCAAAAAATTAAAGTAATCAAGGTTGTAAGAGAGCTTACAGGTCTTGGTCTTAAAGAAGCAAAAGAATTGGTAGACAATGCTCCTAAAGCAATCAAAGAAGCTGCTAGTAAAGAAGAAGCTGAGCAAATCAAAGCTAAAGTTGAAGAAGTTGGCGGATCTGTAGAAGTTAAATAATTTTGATATGTCGGATAAGCGGGTGCAAACCCGCTTATTTTTATGTTCCGAAAAAGATTCGGGCCGTAAAAATAATAAAATCCTATTGACAAAGAAAAGCCGATATGATAGCATTGTAAATTGCATCAAAAGATTTTTTCACAACCGCAATGTGCTAACATTGCGATGACATAAAAATATACTAATAGCAACATCAACCAAAAGCGAGTAAATTAAATAAAAAAAAATTACTTAGGCTTTTGGCTTTTTACTTTATAAGCGAGGGGTGAATGAAGGATGGTGCATCCTGTAAAAGTAGGCAAAAATACCAGAATGAGCTTTTCTAAAATCAATGAAGTGTTGGACATTCCAAATCTGATAGCTATTCAGAAAAGATCCTATGACTGGTTCCTGGAGAAGGGCTTGAAAGAGGTCTTTCAAGATATTTCTCCGATTATGGATTACACGGGAAACTTGATTCTCGAATTTATTGATTACAGTCTGGATGGCGAGCCTAAATATAGCGAGGCGGAGTGCAAGGAAAGAGATGCGACTTATGCAACATCTTTAAAGGTAAAGGTGAGACTTATAAACAAGGAGACTGCTGAAGTCAAAGAGCAGAGCGTTTTTATGGCGGACTTTCCACTTATGACTGAAAACGGCACATTTATAATAAATGGAGCCGAAAGGGTAATTGTAAGTCAGCTGGTTAGATCTCCGGGAACCTATTACTCTGAAGAGCTTGACAAGACAGGGAAACCTTTGTATTCTTCACAGGTTATTCCAAATAGAGGCGCTTGGCTTGAGTACGAGACAGACTCGAATGACATTTTATATGTAAGAGTTGACCGAACAAGAAAACTTCCTATTTCAGTATTGCTGAAAGCTTTTGGCCTTGGAACCAGAGCTCAGATACTGGATTATTTTGGTGAGGATACGAGACTTTTGGCGACTCTTGAAAAAGATGCGACTGAAACCAGAGAAGAAGGACTGCTTGAGGTCTATAAAAGACTGCGACCAGGCGAGCCTCCTACTGTAGATAGTGCGGAATCTCTTCTGAACAGCATGTTTTTTGATCCTAGAAGATATGATTTGGCAAAGGTCGGAAGATTTAAATTCAACAAAAAGCTTGCTCTTGCAGGCAGGATAACTGGAAGAAAAATCAAAGACGACATTTTCCACCCGGCGACAGGTGAGCTGATTTGCGAGGCGGGCTCTATAGCGGATGAGGCAACAGCATGGGAAATACAAAACGCCGGCATAGACAAGGTAATTATCTTATTGGAAGATAAAGAATTTAAAGTAGTAGGCAATGGTTTTGTGGATATTTCAAAGCAGAACCTTCCTTTTGAGTACGACAAAGACAGGGTCGACGAACTCGTAAATTCATATGTCCTGGAAGAAATTTTAAGCTCAGACAAGTCTCCGGAGGAAATGAAAGATGAATTTGAAAAGAGGATGGATGAGCTCATTCCCAAACATGTTCTGATTCAGGATATCTTCGCGTCTATCAGCTACAACTTGGGCCTTAATTATGGAATAGGCAAAATTGACGACATAGACCACTTAGGCAACAGACGCCTTAGAAGTGTTGGCGAGCTTTTGCAAAACCAATTCAGAATAGGTCTGTCCAGGATGGAAAGAGTAGTTAAAGAAAGAATGACGATACAGGGCAATGAGGCAATAACACCTCAAGGCCTTATAAACATAAGACCTGTTAACGCCTCGGTGAAGGAATTTTTCGGAAGCTCACAGCTTTCTCAGTTCATGGACCAGACAAATCCTTTAGCGGAGCTTACTCATAAGAGAAGGCTTTCTGCCCTTGGACCGGGAGGACTGAGCAGAGAAAGAGCCGGTTTCGAAGTTAGAGACGTTCACCATTCCCACTACGGCAGGATGTGTCCGATAGAAACACCTGAGGGACCAAACATCGGGTTGATTGGATCTTTAAGTACATACGCAAGGGTTAATGAATACGGCTTTATAGAAGCTCCTTACCTAAAGGTCAATGATGGAATAGTGAGCGATGAAATAGTGTATCTGCCTGCAGATGAAGAAGGAAAATACACTATAGCGCAGGCAAATGAGCCCTTGGACGAAAATAAGAGGTTTTCAAGAGACAAAGTTACAGGCAGGGCCGGACTTAAAAGGGACTTTGTAACAGTATCGCCAGAGAAGGTTGACTACATGGACATATCTCCCAAGCAGATCGTTTCGGTAGCCACATCGATGATTCCTTTCCTTGAAAATGACGATGCCAACAGAGCGTTGATGGGATCGAACATGCAAAGACAGGCAGTTCCGCTTTTAAAGCCGGAATCTCCTGTTATAGGAACGGGGATTGAGCATACTGCAGCCAAGGATTCCGGAGTTTGCGTCCTTGCCAAGCACCCAGGCGTGGTCGAAAAAGTAACGGCAACCGAAATACACATTAGAAGAGACGACAAGCAGCTGGATAAATACACCATACTTAAATTCAAAAGAAGCAACCAGGGAACCTGTGTCAATCAAAGGCCTATCGTTGAAAAAGGAGAGGTAGTTCATAAAGGGCAGATACTTGCCGATGGACCATCTACTGACAATGGTGAAATAGCTCTTGGCAGAAATATCCTCATAGCATTTATGACATGGGAAGGTTACAACTACGAGGATGCCATACTAATAAGCGAAAAGCTAGTTAAAGAGGATGTCTTTACTTCAATACATATTGAGGAATACGAATCTGAAGCGAGAGAGACAAAACTTGGTCCGGAAGAAATCACAAGGGATATCCCCAACGTTGGAGAAGATGCCCTTAAGAATCTGGACGAAAGAGGAATAATCAGAATCGGAGCGGAGGTCAACTCAGAAGATATTCTGGTAGGCAAGGTAACGCCAAAAGGTGAAACGGAGCTTACGGCGGAAGAAAAGCTTCTTAGAGCTATCTTCGGTGAAAAAGCCAGAGAAGTCAGGGATACGTCTTTAAGAGTTCCTCATGGTGAATCCGGTATCGTGGTGGACGTGAAAGTGTTCTCCAGAGAAAACAAGGATGAAGACCTAAAGCCCGGAGTTAACCAGCTTGTCAGGGTTTATGTTGCCAGCAAGAGAAAAATCTCAGTAGGAGATAAAATGGCAGGGCGACATGGGAACAAAGGTGTAATATCCAGAATACTTCCTGAAGAGGATATGCCTTTCATGCCAGATGGGACTCCGGTTGAAATAGTATTAAACCCTCTTGGAGTGCCATCAAGGATGAATATCGGTCAGGTGCTTGAGGTCCACTTGGGTCTTGCTGCAAAAGCCTTGGGATGGAAAATTGCCACTCCTGTTTTTGACGGCGCAAATGAAAATGACATAATGGATATACTTGAGCAGGCAGATTACAATCGTAATGGAAAGATAACTCTTCACGACGGAAGGACAGGAGAGCCTTTTGACAATGACGTAACAGTGGGATACATGTATATACTTAAGCTGCATCACTTGGTAGACGACAAGATGCATGCGAGATCCACAGGACCTTACTCCCTAGTAACTCAGCAACCACTGGGAGGAAAAGCCCAGTTCGGTGGTCAGCGTTTCGGGGAGATGGAAGTATGGGCACTGGAAGCCTATGGGGCAGCTCATACGCTACAGGAGATTCTTACGGTTAAATCAGATGATGTCGTTGGTAGGGTAAAAGCCTATGAAGCGATAGTAAAAGGTGAAAACATACCAACTCCAGGTGTTCCTGAGTCCTTTAAAGTACTTATCAAAGAGCTTCAGAGCTTGTCTTTGGATGTAGCGGTTCTCAGTGAGAACGAGGACATCCTGGAAATCGAGGAGGAAAGAGTCGAACCAGATTCTTTAGATAATTTCGGGGTAGACATAATCAGTAGAGAATACGAGGAAGAGGCTCCTGAAGGTTTTATCGAAGAAGAGGTTGAAGAGAATGATTTCGATGTAGACACCATGATGGACGATTTGGAAGATGATTTTGACATCTGATCATATGGATAATCTGGAATATAAATTATTATAGAAGGGAGAGAAGCTCCTTGAATGAATTTTTTGATTTTAAATCAATTAAAATCGGCCTGGCTTCTCCTGAAAAAATCAGAGAGTGGTCAAAAGGGGAAGTAAAAAAACCGGAGACGATAAATTACCGAACGCTAAAGCCGGAAAAAGAAGGTCTGTTTTGTGAAAAAATCTTTGGTCCCACCAAAGATTGGGAGTGTCATTGCGGTAAATATAAAAGAGTCAGATATAAGGGAATAGTATGCGAAAACTGCGGAGTGGAAGTAACTAGATCCAAAGTCAGAAGAGAGAGGATGGGGCATATCGAACTTGCTGCCCCAGTCTCACATATATGGTATTTCAAGGGCATACCCAGCAGAATGGGTCTGGTACTGGAAATGTCTCCAAGGTCTTTGGAAAAAATAATATACTTTGCGGCATACGTAATAACAAATCCGGGGAACACCCCTTTGTCTCCAAAGCAGCTTTTAAGTGAGAGAGAATACAGGGAATATAAAGAAAAATACGGAAACGAATTCCAGGCTTCAATTGGTGCGGAGGCGGTTAAGGATCTTTTGTCACAGGTTGATTTGGAAAAAGAGTCAAAAACACTTAGAGAAGATCTTAAGACGAGCACCGGGCAAAAAAGGATTCGTACGGTAAGGCGCCTTGAGGCTATTGAAGCCTTCAGAACCTCCGGAAACAACCCAGAATGGATGATCATGGAAGTCGTTCCGGTCATACCACCTGAGCTTAGGCCTATGGTGCAGCTGGATGGCGGAAGATTTGCAACCAGTGACCTTAATGATCTGTACAGAAGGGTTATAAACAGAAACAATCGTTTAAAAAGGCTTCTGGACCTGGATGCTCCGGACATAATAGTTCAAAACGAAAAGCGGATGCTTCAAGAAGCCGTAGATGCTCTGATTGACAATGGAAGAAGGGGAAGACCGGTTACCGGCCCCGGAAACAGACCGTTAAAATCATTGAGCGACATGCTTAAAGGAAAACAGGGTAGATTTAGGCAAAATCTCTTGGGTAAAAGGGTTGACTACTCGGGAAGATCGGTAATCGTAGTAGGCCCTGAGCTTAAGATGTACCAGTGTGGATTGCCTAAGGAAATGGCAATCGAATTGTTCAAGCCATTTGTAATGAGAGAGCTTGTGCAAAAAAAATACGCTCAAAACATAAAAAGCGCCAAGAGGATGGTCGAAAGACTAAGACCTGAAGTCTGGGATGTTCTTGAAGAAGTCATCAGAGAGCATCCAGTACTTCTAAACCGTGCTCCGACACTTCATAGACTTGGAATACAGGCCTTTGAACCGGTGCTGGTAGAAGGCAGGGCGATTAAGCTTCACCCATTGGTCTGTACCGCTTACAATGCGGATTTCGACGGAGATCAGATGGCGGTACACGTTCCTTTGTCTGTAGAAGCTCAGGCGGAAGCTAGATTCTTGATGCTTGCAGCGAACAATATTCTCAAGCCCCAGGATGGAAGCCCGGTAATCAGTCCTACCCAGGATATGATACTCGGTTCCTACTACCTTACAATATCAATCGACGGCGCAGAAGGCGAAGGCAAGGTATTTGCAGACCTAGAAGAAATGGAAATGGCTTATAACAATAAAGTAGTAACTCTTCATTCTATGGTCAAGGTTAGAATAACCAGGGAGATTGACGGAAAGAAACACTCAAGGTTGATCGAAAGCACGGTGGGCAGATTCTTGTTCAACGAAATAATACCACAGGATCTTGGTTTTGTGGAAAGAGAAACATTTGATGATGAATTCGACCTGGAGATAGATACTACGGTAGACAAGAAGGTATTGTCGGAAATAGTCGAAAAATGCTACGAAAAACACGGACCTACTAAGACATCCATAGTGCTGGATAATATTAAAAGGATGGGTTTCCATTACTCTACTATCGGAGCCATAACCGTAGGCGTAAGCGACATGGAGGTCCCTTCCAAGAAACCCGAGTTGCTAGCAGCCGCTGAAGTGGAAGTCGACAAAGTTCAAAAACTCTTTAGAAGAGGTTTGATTTCTGAAGATGAAAGATATGAGAAGGTTATTGAGATCTGGAATGATACAACTGACCGGGTCACAGATGCTTTAATGGAGCATTTAGATCCCCTTAATCCTATCAACATGATGGCCAATTCAGGAGCCAGAGGAAGCAAGAACCAGATAAGACAGCTTGCTGGAATGCGTGGTCTGATGGCCAGTCCGTCAGGAAAGATTATTGAGCTTCCTATCAGATCGAACTTTAGAGAAGGGCTTAACGTGCTGGAGTTTTTCATATCCACACACGGTGCAAGAAAAGGTCTTGCTGATACAGCGCTTAGAACGGCAGATTCCGGTTACCTGACGAGAAGGCTTGTAGACGTCAGTCAGGATGTAATAATAAAAGAAGACGATTGTGGAACCACAAAAGGCTATATCGCAAAGGATATAGACGACAATGGGGAGATAATAGAAACACTGAAAGACAGAATTGCAGGAAGGTACGCCTTTGAAGACATCAAGAATCCTGAGACGGGAGAAGTGTTGGTTGAAGCAAATACGATTATAACCAAGAAGATGTCGGTGCACATTGAGAAGCTGGGGATCAAGGAAGTAAACATACGCTCCATAACGAACTGCCAATCAAGAGTCGGTGTTTGCGCTAGGTGCTATGGCGTGGATCTGACGACTTGGGAGCCTGTTCAAACCGGAGAAGCAGTAGGCATAATCGCGGCTCAGTCAATCGGGGAGCCGGGAACGCAGCTTACGATGCGTACATTCCATACCGGTGGTGTAGCGAGTGCGGATGATATAACTCAAGGTCTTCCAAGGGTCGAGGAGCTTTTTGAGGCTCGAAAACCTAAAGGTCTTGCGATTATTTCGGAAATCGACGGTAAAGTTGAGTTGAGGGAAACCAAGAAGAAAAAGGAACTAGCTGTTTTAGGGGATGGCGAAGAAAAAGTCTACCTCATTCCATATGGATCAAGACTCAAGGTTCGGGACGGTGACCTAATCGAAGCTGGTGATGAGATTACCGACGGTTCTATCAATCCCAACGACATACTAAGCATTAAAGGCATAGGCGGAGTTCAAAAGTACATTCTTCAGGAAGTTCAAAAGGTATACAGACTCCAAGGAGTACATATCAGCGATAAGCACATTGAATTGATTGCCAGGCAGATGCTTAGGAAGGTGAAAGTGGAAGAATCAGGAGAAACTGAACTGCTTCCGGGAAGCCTTGTAGATATATTTGCATTTGAAGAAGAAAATGAAAGAGCAATCGCTGAAGGTTTGGAGCCAGCGACCGCTTCTAGAGTTCTTATGGGTATAACCAAAGCCTCTTTGGCAACTGATTCATTCCTGTCTGCGGCATCGTTCCAGGAGACTACCAGAGTTCTTACGGATGCTGCCATCAAAGGCAAGGTGGATCCGCTAATAGGACTCAAGGAAAATGTAATAATTGGAAAACTTGTTCCTGCCGGAACGGGAGTAAAGAAATACAGGGAAGTTGAGCTTGACGACGAGGAGTCAGAAGGCGAAATTGACGCTTTAGCGGAAACCATAGATGAAATTGACATCTCAGACGTGATTATAGATGATCTATAAAATAGTTGACAGGGGGATGCGCTAGTGATAAAATTTATTAGCGCATCCTTGGATCATCAAAAGGAGGAAACATCATGCTCGATGAGCTTAAGGCAGGCATCGTCGTCGTAGGCACGAGACAGACTGTAAAAACTGTTAAAGCCAACGAAGCCAGGCTGGTTTATTTGGCGAAAGATGCAGACGGCCACATCACTGATGAAGTGGAAAGCGCTTGTAAAAACAACAATGTTGAAATAATTTATGTAGATAGTATGGAAGACTTGGGGCAGGCATGCGGTATTGAAAGAAAAACTGCAGCTGCGGCCCTGTTAAAAGAATAGTCAGTGCTATTTACTCCCCCTCCATCAACAGAGGGGGCCGTTTTTGCGGATATTAGGCTAAGTGCCTTATATATATAAAAATAAAAGGAGGTGCAACACAAAAATGCCAACTATTAGTCAGCTTGTAAAAAAGGGAAGAGAAAAGGTTGAATACAAATCAGACTCTCCTGCGCTTAAGAACAACCCTCAAAAGAGAGGTGTTTGTACAGCTGTAAGAACTACTACGCCTAAAAAGCCTAACTCTGCGCTTAGAAAAATCGCTAGGGTAAGACTTACAAACGGAACTGAGGTTACTGCATACATTCCGGGAATCGGACATAACCTGCAGGAACATAGCGTCGTTTTGATCAAAGGTGGAAGAGTCAAAGACCTTCCTGGTGTTAGATACAAAATCATCAGGGGAGCGTTAGATACTGCTGGAGTGCAAAACAGACAACAAGCTCGATCAAAGTACGGTGCAAAAGCCACAAAGAAATAATTGTGCAATAACTATGAATTATAGACAGTGTTTATAATATACAAATAGATATTACGCACGACGGCGCACTAGACGAGTCGAGTACCGATGAATAATTTATTATTAAGGAGGGAAGCAAAGTGCCAAGAAAAGGACCAGTACCAAAAAGAGAAGTATTGCCAGATCCGCTGTACAATAGCGTTTTGGTAACAAAACTTGTTAATAACATTATGCTTGACGGCAAAAAAGGAGTAGCTCAGAGAATTGTATACGGAGCATTCGATACAGTTGCCGAAAAAACAGGCAGAGAAGCATTGGAAGTTTTTGAAGAGGCGTTGAACAACATCATGCCTGTACTTGAGGTTAAAGCAAGAAGAGTAGGTGGAGCGACTTACCAGGTTCCGATTGAAATCAGACCTGAAAGAAGACAAGCTCTAGGACTTAGATGGCTTGTAAGATACTCAAGAGCAAGAAACGAAAAAACAATGCAAGCAAGATTGTCAGCTGAACTGTTGGACGCTATCAACAGCGCAGGTGCAGCAGTGAAGAAAAAAGAAGATACTCACAAAATGGCAGAAGCCAACAAGGCTTTCGCACATTATAGATGGTAAAAAGAGACGATTAGTTTCTTGTATTAAGAGAGGATGGAGACTGTGTCAAGAGAATTTAGTTTGGAAATGACTAGAAACATCGGAATTATGGCTCATATTGATGCAGGCAAAACCACCACTACCGAAAGAATATTGTATTATTCCGGAAGGATTCATAAAATCGGAGAAACTCACGAAGGAGCTTCCCAGATGGACTGGATGGAGCAGGAGCAGGAGAGAGGTATTACAATTACCTCTGCCGCTACTACTTGTCAGTGGAAGAATCATAGGGTAAACATCATAGATACACCAGGACACGTTGACTTCACAGTGGAAGTTGAACGATCGCTACGTGTACTTGATGGATCAGTTGCAGTATTCTGTGCAAAAGGTGGGGTTGAGCCTCAGTCAGAAACAGTATGGCGTCAAGCCGACAAATACAAAGTTCCTAGAATGGCTTATGTAAACAAAATGGATATTCTAGGTGCGGATTTTTACAATGTTATTGATATGATGAAAGAAAGACTCGGTGCGAATGCTGTGCCTATACAACTTCCAATCGGAAAAGAAGATACATTCCTTGGGCTGGTTGATCTGGTTCAAATGAACGCGATCATCTATAAAGATGACGAGGGAAAAGACGTCGAAGTAGTGCAAATTCCTGAAGACATGGCAGAGCTTGCAGAGGAATACAGAGAAAAGCTTCTTGAATCTGTATCTGATTACGATGAAGAACTAATGATGAAATACCTTGAGGGCGAAGAAATAAGCGCTGAAGAGATTGCTAGAGCTATCAGAAAAGCAACTGTGGCTGTTAGCATGATTCCGGTTCTTTGCGGGTCTTCATACAAGAACAAAGGCGTTCAGCCGATGCTAGATGCAGTTGTTGCTTATATGCCTTCACCATTGGATGTCCCTGCAATCAAGGGAATCGATCCTAAAACAGAAGAAGAAATTGAAAGAAAAGCAGATGACAGCGGTCCTTTTTCGGCTCTTGCATTCAAGATCATGACTGACCCCTTTGTTGGAAAGCTTGCTTTCTTTAGAGTATATTCAGGCGTGCTTAACTCCGGTTCTTACGTTTTCAACTCTACAAAGGGTAAAAAGGAAAGAATCGGACGTATACTTCAAATGCATGCCAATCACAGAGAAGAAATAGACAAGGTTTATACCGGAGACATCGCTGCTGCGGTAGGACTTAAGGATACGACTACGGGAGATACTCTTTGCGTAGATTCCAACCCAGTAATACTTGAGTCTATGGAATTCCCTGAGCCTGTAATATCAGTGGCCATAGAGCCTAAGACAAAATCGGGACAGGACAAAATGAGCATAGCTCTCCAGAAACTTGCTGAAGAAGATCCTACATTCAAGACGTTTACTGATCCTGAAACAGGACAAACTATAATTTCAGGAATGGGCGAGCTTCATCTTGACATAATCGTAGACAGGATGCTCAGAGAATTTAAAGTCGAAGCAAACGTTGGAAAGCCTCAAGTAGCTTATAGAGAAACAATTCGAAAAGCTGTCAAGGTGGAAGGCAAATTTGCAAGACAATCCGGTGGTAGAGGTCAGTACGGACATGTATGGATTGAGCTTGAGCCTAGAGAGCCCGGCGAAGGATACGAATTCGTCAACAAGGTTGTTGGAGGCTCCATACCTAAAGAGTACATTGGTCCGGTTGATCAAGGTATACAGGAAGCAATGGAAAACGGTGTTTTGGCAGGATACCCTGTTTTGGACTTCCGAGCTACCCTTGTAGATGGTTCTTACCACGAAGTCGACTCATCAGAGATGGCATTTAAGATTGCAGGATCGATGGCATTTAAGGAAGGCTGTAAAAAAGCAAATCCGGTAATTCTAGAGCCGATCTTCAAGATTGAAATCACTGTACCTGAAGATTACATGGGCGATGTAATAGGAGACCTTAACTCAAGAAGAGGACGTATTGAAGGTATGGATCCTAGAGGAAACGTTCAAGTAATAAGAGGCTTTGTGCCATTGAGCGAAATGTTTGGATATGCAACGGACCTAAGAAGCAAGACTCAAGGCCGAGGCGTATACTCGTACCAGTTCAGCCACTACGAAGAAGTACCTAAGAGCGTTGCCGAAAAGATAATGGAAGGCAAAAAATAATAATTTTTTAAAGGAGGAAACAGAAATGGGAAAAGCTAAATTTGAAAGAACTAAACCCCACGTAAATATCGGAACAATAGGACA
>NZ_FQTU01000022.1 GCF_900128885.1 Alkalibacter saccharofermentans DSM 14828 | reverse complement strand
GAAATGAGACTCCGTCTCGTAAAAACTGTCTCTAAAAGCAAGATTTCAATACGCGCGTTGCGCTTTTCTCGCGAGTAAAACGAGCTTTTCCCGCGACCAAAGGGAGCATCCCACGTGAGCGAAGTGAACCTTTAACCATTGTCCCACCATGGTTTAACGATTATCTGGGGAATACTGTGTTCGGTGAATCGGTGAGTCTGCTTTTACTCATATCTTATAACTTGATAAGCCCGCGAGCTCGGACGCCAAAGGAGTCCGAGATGCTGTTTCGTTGTATACCAGGAAGAAACAAGTTGTAGAGCATAAAGCTTGCTGTTAATGCTCTTGGATAGTCTGTTTCCAAACGATACATTTTCTCTTTAAATGAGCAAATGAATCGTTTTTTAATTTGAGATTTGAAAAAGAGTCTGCCGCAGTTGTTTAATAGGCATGTATAGTATAAAATCGAGCTATAACAAACATTAGGGAGTGATAAAATGCTTTTGAAAAAGAGAGTAGCTCTGATAACAGGTGGAGCAATGGGGATAGGCAAGGCAATAGCGGTAGACATGGCTAAGGAAGGTGCAAAGGTCGTAATCGCGGATATTTCAGAAGAAGCGGGCAATTCCGCAGTTGCAGAGATTAAGTCTGCGGGAGGAGATGCTTATTTTGTAAAAGCGAATGTAACAGATATGGAAGGGCTAAATAATGCAGCAAAAGAAGTTGAAGACAAAGTCGGCGGAGTTGATATTCTAGTGATAAACGCTGGGATTTCCATAAAGAAGCCTCTAGATGAAGTTGACGAAGCTCTTTGGGATAAAATCGTTGACATAAACCTCAAAGGCTCATTCTTGACATTGAAGGCTTTTGTAGATCAAGTAAGAAAAAGCAAGTATGGCAAAGTGATTTTCATAACCTCCGGATCAGCTTTAACCGGAACAGGTGGAGGAATACATTACGCAGCTTCCAAAGCCGGTCAAAACGCAATGGTGCTGAATCTAGCAAAAGAGCTAGGGCCTTTGGGTATAAACGTAAACGCCATAGCTCCAAGAGTCATTCAGACTGAGATACTCGACCATCTGTACCCCGATGAAGAGAGCAGAAAAAAGCTGATAGAACAAATACCGATTAGGAAGATTGGCCAGCCGGAGGATATAGCTTATATGGCGTCTTTTCTTGCTTCCGATAAGGCTTCCTATATAAACGGACAGATACTCCTGCTTGACGGAGGAAGGACGCACCAGTAGAGTGGAAAGTGGAAAGTTGGAAAGGGGAAAGTTGGAAAGGGGAAAGTTGGAAAGGGGAAAGTTGGAAAGGGGAAAGTTGGAAAGGGGAAAGGGGAAACCTTTTAATTACTTAAAGCTTACAACTTTTTTACGAGACGGAGTCTCATTTCCCGACTGCGCAGCAGTCATTTCCCGCAAGGCGCAGCCCTGCTTCCCACAGTCGCTTTGCGACCAATACGATTGTTTCCCAACTGTTTCCCGATTGCCCAACGACCGTTCAACCGTCATATAACGTATCTCTTGCAACTTAGTGCCCTTTGTGTTCTTCGTGGTTAAAGAACTTGTCATTTGTAACCTGATGTAACAAAAGGGGCGTTTTCATAAAAAAACGCCCTTACATTACATTCGATTACATAGATTTACACAAATGAAACAGAAATTTAACATAAGCTCATCGTGCAAACCATTACATCTAGATTTATCAAAACACTTGTGATAGAATGAAAAAAATTATTAGCGCTGTTTTTACGGCGACATGAAATCATTTTCAAAGGAGGATTTTATTGATGAAGGGTATTGGCGCATCGCCTGGTATTGCAATTGCTCAGGCTTTTGTTCTCAAGCACGAGGAAGTAGTAGTCGACACAAGCACCGTAGAAGACGTTCAGGCTCAACTGGACAGGCTTAAAGTTGCTGTTGACAAATCAAGAGAGCAGCTAAAAGTGATACAGGAAAAAGCGGTCTTGGAACTTGGGGAAGAAGAGGCTAGGATTTTTTCTGCACACTTGATGGTTTTGGATGATCCGGAGTATGTAGGTCAGATCGAAGAAACCATTAAAAGCCAAAAGATTACTGCAGACAATGGAATTAAACAGATAACAGACCAATTTGTAGCTATATTTGAATCCATGGATGATGAATACATGAAGGAAAGAGCTGCAGACATCAAGGATGTAGGCGGCAGACTGATGAGAAACGCATTAGGTTTAAAAGAACAGGATCTAAGCCTCATAGATGAAGATACTGTTGTAATCGCATATGACTTGACACCTTCGGATACGGCCACCATGAACAAAGAAAAGGTACTGGGATTTGCTACTGATATAGGAGGACGTACATCTCATACCGCCATTATGGCAAGGAGTTTAGAAATTCCTGCGGTTCTGGGTTTGAAATCCATAACTCAAGAGGTTAAAGACAAGGATTTGGTAATAGTAGACGGCATAGAAGGCGTCGTTATCGTAAATCCTGACGAAAAGACACAAAAAGAATACCTTGATAAAAAAGCCGGATACGAAGCTTTTATCAAAGAGCTGGCTGAGCTTAAGGATCTTCCCGCCAAGACTGTGGACGGACACGAAGTTGAGCTTGTTGGAAATATCGGAACACCTAAAGATATAGAAGGGGTTCTTAGAAACGGCGGAAGCGGAGTAGGTCTTTACAGGACTGAATTCTTGTATATGGATAGCGACACCATGCCGGATGAAGAAAAACAATACAAGGCTTATAAAGAAGTTCTTGAAGGGATGGGAGACCACCCGGTAATCATAAGGACTTTAGATATAGGAGGAGACAAGAACCTTCCTTACCTTAAATTGGACGAAGAGATGAATCCTTTCCTTGGCCTAAGAGCTGTAAGGCTTTGCTTTGTTGAAAAGGAGCTTTTCAAGACTCAGCTTAGGGCGATCTTGAGGGCCAGCGCATTTGGCAATGCCCATATCATGTTCCCTATGATATCAAATGTGGAAGAAGTAAAGCAGGCAAAGGCAATACTTGAAGAATGTAAGGAAGAGCTAAGAAAAGAGAATATTTCTTTTGACGAAAACATAAAAGTTGGTATAATGGTAGAGATACCATCTGCTGCAGTTACAGCGGATATCATTGCACCTGAGGTGGACTTTTTCAGCATAGGTACAAACGACTTGTGCCAGTATACCCTTGCTGTTGACAGGATGAACGAAACAGTGTCCTACCTGTATCAGCCTCTCAGCCCTGCTATATTAAGGCTGGTCAAGATGGTTATAGACGCATCCCACAACGCAGGGGGCGGCAAATTCACCGGCATGTGCGGCGAGCTCGCAGGAGATCCACATGCGGCGTTGATTCTTTTGGGACTTGGTCTCGATGAATTCAGCATGAGCGCCTCATCAGTGCCGCAGATTAAAAAAATAATAAGAAGCGTCAATAAAAAAGATGCTGAAATAATTGCCGAAAAGGCACTAAAATTATCTACCGAGGCAGAAGTCAAAGCAATGGTAGATGATGAATTAACTAAACTCGATATCAAATTAATTTAGGAGGAAAGAAAAATTATGGCAAGTAAAGAAGTAACAATTTCAAATGCAACAGGGCTGCACGCTAGACCAGCGTCAATGTTCGTTCAAGAAGCAGGAAAGTACAAGTCTGAGGTTAATGTAATCAAAGACGGAAAGAAAATAAACGCAAAGAGCATCATGGGAATTATGGCCGGAGGAATTTCTAAAGGTACGGTCCTTACAATCGAAGCTGAAGGTGAAGATGCTCAAGCAGCTGTTGATTCTCTAGTAGCATTGGTTGAAAGTAAGTTCGGCGAAGATTAATCAGTGAAAACCCGTTTGTTAAAGCGGGTTTTTCTTTTTAAGAAACCTTGTTTTGTATTGCAAATAATCTGTTTAGGCTAAAACTAAGTGGGTATTAATATAAAATAAATACGAGCAAATTCGAGGAGGGTACGTTATGTCTAAAAGTACAAATTTTTTAAGCGGAGTGTTAATAGGAACTATCATCGGAGGCCTGGCAGGTATATTGCTTGCTCCTGAATCCGGCAAAGACACCATGAAGAAACTCAAAGACTTAGGTGATGACTTTGCGGACAATGTCAAGGATTTTAGCAGCGAAGCCATGGAACAAGCAGGTACTTACAAAGAAAGCCTTGAGAAAAAAGTCGAGGACTTAAGCGAAAAGGTAGGGGACAAGGTATCCGGCTACAAAAAAACCCTCGAAGGAAAACTGGAGGAAGTAAAAGGATCCATCGAAGAAGCGATGGATGAACTCGAAGACGAAGCTGAAGGGCTTGGTGAAGAGGCAGAAGAAACGATTGATGAATTTAAAGAATTATAACGACCGAAATGAGGGTGGTATGAATGTTTCAGGAAGCTAGCTTATGGGAGGCGGGAATACTCCTGATAGGAGTCGCCTTCGTTATCGGTGCGATTTACCTAGCCATGACTTTAAAGCGACTTGCTAAGACGATGGAGGATGTAAACTACATAATTGAGGACAATAGGAAAGCCATCGAGCTTATAGTGGCCGAGATTGAAACAATTACAAAAAACTCCTCCATGGTAGTAGAGGATGTTCAGGAATCCGTGGAGTCGCTGAAGAAGTCGGTGATCAATGTAGAAAAGACAGTCAAGACGACAAAGAATTACATTTTATCACCGCTTCTTAAGACAGTGAATTTTGCACATGCAATTGTAAAGATAATGAATCGAAAATCGAGTAAAAAGTAAGAGAAGATTTGAGGAAACTTTGAGTTTCCTCAAAACTTGTGTCGGGAGGAAATAGAAAGAGATGCTGTCAATTAGTATTAACAACGAAAAAGATAGGCTTGAAGTAGCGCTGATAGGCGAAGTCGATATCTACACGGTAGACATGTTGAAGAACAAAATGGATGAAGTCAACGAAATCAAAGGAAAAGAGATCGTGTTCGACTTGGAAAGACTTGACTATATCGACAGTACGGGGCTGGGTGCTTTGATAGGGGTAAAGGGAAAACATCCTGATGCGGTTATTAAAGTAATAAATATGAAGTCCAACGTATCGAGATTATTTGATATCACTGGACTGAGTAAAATTTTTGTTACTGAATAAATATGGAGGAAAAAAATAATATGGAATTACAAACCAAAGAGGATGCAGTTAAAATTTCATTAACACTTCCCGGCATACCGGAATTTGTCAGCGTAGCCCGTCTTACATTGTCAGGCATTGCAAACAAGATGGGCTTTACTGTAGATGCCATAGAGGATCTGAAAGTTGCAGTTTCTGAAGCATGTACGAATGCGATGAAGCATGGATGCAGAATTGCTCAGGACAGTTATAACGTAGACTACATAGTAAATGGAGACAGGCTGATCATAGATGTTTGCGACAAGGGGATAGGCTTTGATTTTGAAGCATTAGAGGCTCCAGATTTTGACAATCCAAAAGAAAACGGGCTTGGTCTCTACATAATCAAAACGTTGATGGACGAAGTAGAAGTAAAAAGTCTGGAGAATAGTGGAACGATTGTCCGAATGATAAAACAATTAGAGGAGTAATATATGGTTAAGGAAGCCTCGGGAAAAGTTAATGTAAAGAATCAGGACAGAAAAAAGTACATTGAAGAGCTTTTTCAGCAATATATAGCTACAAAAGACATTGAGATTCGAAACCGGATTTTTAAAGAATTCATGTATATTCCTGAAATATTATCAAAAAAATATATAAATAAAGGCGTAGATTTTGAAGATATTTACCAAGTAGCGAGCTTGGGTCTTATTTATGCAATCGAAAGGTACGATCCATCTAAAGGGTATGAGTTTTCCAGCTTTGCGACGCCAACGATTCTAGGGGAAATAAAAAAATATTTTAGGGACAAGGAGTGGATAATCAAGGTACCAAGAAGGATTCAGGAACTGTCTCGAAAGATAAATATGTCGAAAGACCATCTTCAGCACAAACTTATGCGGATGCCCACAATTAAAGACATTGCATCATATCTAGATATCCCCGAAGAAGATGTAATTGAGGCAATGGAAGGAAGCTACGCTTACTCTCCTACCTCACTGGATGTAAGAATTAGCAATTCCAAGGATGAAAACGACCTTTCCCTTTTTGAAGTTCTCGGCATTGAAGATCAGCATATGACTGAAATAGAGGATAAGGATCTGATAAAGAACATTTTTGAGGAAATGGATGATTACGACAAGAAAATCATTGTGGACAGGTATTATAACAATAAGAGCCAAAGCGAGATAGCACATGATCTGGGCGTGTCTCAGATGACCATATCCCGACTTGAGAAAAAAATAATCAAAAAATTAAGAGAGAAAATTACTACATAAAAAGCAAGAGCCCCCAGCGAGCTTTTGCTTTTTAAATAAATATATATTATTTGCACAAATTAAATAGAAAATCAGATAGATTTATAATAAAATAATAGCAGATGTTTCTTTGCATGTAACAGGGATATGTATACAAAATAAATTCCAATAGCGAGGGGGAGCAACAATGAAAACGTATCCAACGAGCAATATCAGAAATGTAGCAGTTCTAGGTCACAGCGGCAGCGGAAAGACTACTTTGACAGAAGCTATGGCTTATAATGCAGGAATTATCGACAGGATGGGCAGGGTTGAAGACGGAAACACGATTTCAGATTATGACAGCGAGGAAGCAAAGCGAATAATATCCATAAACGCAGCATCGGTACCATTGGAATATGGAGGCCATAAGATAAATATAATAGATGTTCCGGGATATTTTGATTTTTTAGGTGAGAGCGTCAGTTCTTTGAGGGTGGCTGATGGAGCGGTTTTGGTATTGGATGCCTTGTCGGGAATTGAAGTCGGCACGGAAAAGTCATGGGAAATGGTAAGCAAGCGGAACATCCCTGCAATATTGGTCGTAAACAAAATGGACAGGGAAAATGTCCGTTTTGAGAAAATAATGGATGAGCTCAAAGAGAAGTTTGGTAATAAGATAGTGCCTTTTGAAATACCTTACGGAGAAGGGCTTGACTTTAACGGGGTAATAAATGTGGTAGATATGAAGGGCAGAGAGAGAAAGGGAGACAGATGCTTCGACATGGATGTTCCGGAGGGGATGAAGCCTGAAATCGAACCATTTAGAGAAATGATAATGGAATCGGTTGCACAATCGGACGAAAGCTTAATGGAAAAGTATTTTGCCGGGGAAGAGCTGACAAATGCTGAGATACACGCAGGGCTCAGAAAAGGAGTCCTTGAAGGAGAATTGATACCTGTTCTGTGCGCATCTGGAACCAGAAATACAGGGATTGAGACTTTGATGAGCATGATCATTGAGTATTTCCCATCTCCTGAGGATACGGAAGGAGAAACATTCAAAGACTCAAAAGGAAATGATGGGGTCAAAAAATACGACGCTGGGGATTCGACTTCGGCTTTTGTGTTCAAGACGATAGCAGATCCATATGTAGGAAGGCTTTCTCTGTTTAAAGTGGTATCCGGGTCTTTAAGGCCGGGGATGGAGCTTTTAAATACAGGAAAAAATAAAAAAGAAAAAATAAATCATATATATATACTTAGAGGGAAAAAACAAATAGAGGTGGAAAATCTTCAAGCAGGAGACATAGGAGCTTTTTCAAAACTTGCGGATACCACCACCGGAGATACTCTGTGCGATCCAAAGGATCCGGTTGCGTTCCATCCCATAGTATTTCCTGCCCCTGTAATAGCGCTGGGAGTAGAACCAAAGTCCAAGGGCGATGAAGACAAGATCGGAAGCGGCCTTACAAAGCTCCAGGAAGAAGATCAGACTCTTCATGTGGAAAGAAATACAGAGACCAAGCAGACTCTTATTTCCGGTCTAGGTGAAATGCACATAGAAATAGTGTGCGAGAAGCTTAAAAACAAATTTGGGATAGAGGTAAGCTTAGCGGACCCAAAGATACCCTATAGAGAGACGATCAAGAGCAAGGCTACATCTGAAGGCAAGCATAAGAAGCAATCCGGAGGAAGGGGACAGTTCGGACACGTATACATCAACTTTGAGCCCCTCGGAGATACAGATATAGATTTTGAATTTGTGGACAAGGTGGTCGGGGGCGCAGTTCCTCGAAACTTCATACCTGCAGTGGAAAAGGGCCTTAGAGATTGCATTAAAGAAGGGGTCCTGGCGAAATATCCTGTGGTGGGACTCAGGGCTACTTTGTTTGACGGTTCGTACCATGCAGTAGATTCAGATGAGATGTCATTTAAGATGGCTGCTTCCATAGCGTATAAGAAGGGGCTAAAGGAAGCCTCTCCGGTGATTTTAGAACCTGTTTACAGTGTTGATATAACCATTCCCGAAGATTACATGGGAGACATCATGGGGGATTTGAACAAAAAGCGTGGAAGGATACTGGGAATGGAGCCGGTTGAGGGCGGAAAGCAAAAGATCTTGGCAGAAGCTCCATTGGCGGAGATGTTCAAATACGCGACGGAGCTTAGAAGCATGACTCAAGCCAGAGGTGATTTTGCAATGTCATTCGCAAGGTACGAAGAACTGCCGACAGCTTTGGCTGACAAGGTAATCGAAGCTTCAAAAAAAGAAGAAAACTAATCGTAGAATTTAAGGGAAAGCTGCAAATAAGCATTGCAGCTTTCCCTTCTTTACTTTTTGGCTCAATGTGATAGAATGGAAGTGACAAAAAGAACCGTCCCTAATGTCAATAAGCAATAAAGGATATGTCAGAAAGGTGATGAATATGGCTAGAAATCCAAGAGAGATCAGCAAAAGCAGATTTTATCACATACTGGTCCGGGGAAGCGGTGGCAAAGATATATTCAAGGATAATGAAGACAAGGAAAAGATACTATCTATCGTATCAAGGATTCTTAAGGATAACCTCATTACCCTATACGCATACTGTATAATGGACAATCATGCCCATTTTGTAGTGGAAGAATTGGATGAGGACATATCTGCAGTAATGAAGAGGATAAACGTGTCGTATGCTGCCTATCACAATAAGAAGCACTGCGTCAGTGGCCAGGTCTTTTACGACCGGTTTAAAAGCGAGGCAATCGAAGATTTTAAGGACTTGCTAAAGGTAATGCGGTTCATACACAATAATCCGGTAATAGGCGGTTTTGTCGAGAAACAATGCGATTATCCATGGAGCAGCTATATGGAGTATATTAAAGAGCGGAAGAATAAACTGGTGGTTCTTGACAAAGTGCTAAAAAGCTTTGAAAATTCAGGAAATGACCGGATGGATAGTTTCATTAGATATATGCTGGAGGAGAACAACGACATCTACATGGATCTGGAGGAAAGCGTAGAGAGGCGCATAAGGGGCGAAGTAGAGTTGTATTTGCAAAAAAACAGTATTGAATTGGATGAACTTGGGTATAAAGAAAATAACATTCACCGGGACAGGCTGATATTGGCAGTTAGCCAAAAAGGTGGGATGTCCATTAGAAAAACGGCAGAAATCCTTAATCTTAATAGAGGCGTAGTATACAAGATCTTATCTGAACATAGAAGGGGCAAGTAGAAAGGAGGGCTGAAAATGTTGTGCGATAATTGTAAAAAAAGACAGGCGTCGATACATATAACAAAAATAATAAACGGAGAGAAAAGGGAGGTTCATCTGTGCGAACAGTGTACGTCCTTGGAACAAATAGGGGAAAACGTGTTGAATTTCAAGAATTTCATTACGAATTTCACCGATTTTGGAAGCGAGTCGGATAAAGGATTTTCCGACTACGACGAGCCTGCCTGCGATCACTGTGGGATGACCTATGAGATGTTTAAAAAATACGGCAAATTTGGTTGCGAGCATTGCTATGACGCCTTCGAACCTATGATCAGCCCAATGATAAAAAGGATGCAAGGGAAAAACATACACATTGGCAAAATCGTAAACAACGGGGGAGAGGATATCAGAAAGAAGCGTGAAATCGACGAACTCAACCAAAAACTCAAGGCGGCGGTAGAAAAGGAAGAGTACGAGCAAGCTGCGGTGTACAGGGACATGATTAAAGAACTTACAAAGGAAATAGAAAAGAAGGGTTGAAACTGGGAGGCTTTTAATATGGGTTCGTGGAAATACGAAGACAAGGAAAGAGACATAGTAATCAGCAGCAGGATAAGACTGGCAAGAAATATTAAAGGCATGCCTTTTCCGATTCTGTTGCCGGAGCACAAAGCCCGGCTGCTTGTGGATTTGATTTTCAACTGTCTGGAAAAGGACGAGTCTCTCGGAACGGAATTTACGAAAATCGAAGTCGGAAGGGTAGGCAATAACGAAAGAAGAGTGCTTGTAGAAAAGCATCTTACCAGTCCTGAGCTTGGCAGCAATAAATGTGCGGCTGTATTCATAAATAAAAATGAAGATATCAGCATAATGGCAAATGAAGAGGACCATGTGAGGATACAGTGCATACAGGAAGGCTTTCAGCTCCATAAGACATACGAAATGGCAAACGCGGTAGATGATGTGCTTGAAAAGTGCGTCGATTTCGCATACCATGAAAAATACGGTTATCTAACCGCTTGTCCTACCAATGTAGGCACAGGGATGAGGGCTTCAGTGATGCTGCACCTGCCCTCATTGACACTTAATAATCAGATAAATACCATGATAGTCACATTGGCTAAATTCGGTTTGACCATAAGGGGCATTTACGGTGAGGGAACCCAGGCATTGGGAGACTTATACCAAATATCAAATCAAAATACCCTGGGCATGACGGAGCGGGAGCTTATAGAAAACCTTCACGATGTGGCCAGGGAGATAATAAAAAAGGAAAGGGAACACAGATACGAGATATTAAACACCAACAGGATTTATCTGGAGGACAAAATATACCGGGCATTTGGCGTACTGTCAAACGCAAGGTCCATAAATGCAGAAGAGAGCATGAAGCTATTGTCTCTAGTCAGATTGGGCTCCGACTTGGAGCTTATAGATCAGGACATCGGAACTATAAACGACTTGATGGTAAACATTCAGCCAGGGATACTATCGGGGATTTACGGAGGAGATTTGACTGAAATCGACAGGGACAGGATAAGGGCTGAACATATCAGAAAATTCTTAAAATCTGAATAGGAGGAACAATCAATGGCTATATTTGGAAGATTCACGGAGAGAGCTCAAAAGGTTTTGATGCTTTCTCAGGAAGAAGCAAAGAAATTAAACCATAATTACATAGGAAGCGAGCACCTGCTCTTGGGGCTGATCAAAGAAGGAGAGGGGATCGCGGCCTTGGCGCTAAAAAACCTGGGTGTTGCCTTTGATAAAGCGGCAAAGCAAGTTGAGACCCTTTTGGGTAGAGGAGAAGATCCAGTCAACGACATCATCGGATATACTCCAAGAACAAAAAAAATACTGGAGCTCAGCTTGATGGAAGCAAGAGCTCTTAATCAAAGCTATATAGGGACTGAACATATACTTCTAGGTCTTACCAGAGAGGGAGAAGGCGTAGGTGCCAAGATCCTAAGCGACCTTGGATTAGATTTTGAAAAAATAAGGGAAGAAATAATTAAGCTCATGAACTCTTCCCCTACACAGAATCAAAAGGCGCAGCAGCCTAAGAATGCCAATACCAAAAATCTGGACAAATTCGGACGAGATCTCACTCAGATGGCGGACGAAGGACAACTTGACCCTGTAATCGGAAGGGATCCGGAAATTCAGCGTGTGATACAGATCTTAAGCAGACGAACAAAAAATAATCCCTGCTTGATAGGTGAACCTGGTGTAGGAAAGACTGCAATTGCAGAGGGACTTGCTCAGAAGATCACATCAGGGAATGTGCCTGAAAACCTGAGAGACAAAAGGGTAGTCTCCCTTGATCTATCTTCAATGGTTGCCGGAGCCAAATATAGGGGAGAATTTGAGGATAGGCTCAAAAATACCATGGAGGAGATAAAACAGGCTGGTAACATAATTTTGTTTATCGATGAGATGCATACAATAATAGGCGCAGGAGCCGCTGAAGGGGCCATAGATGCCTCGAACATACTAAAACCAGCACTAGCCAGGGGGCAGCTTCAAGCTATTGGTGCTACCACGCTGGACGAATATAGAAAGTACGTAGAAAAGGACTCTGCGTTGGAAAGAAGATTTCAGCCTGTAGAGATTGGAGAGCCTTCAAAGGAAGAAGCTTATGAGATACTAAAAGGATTGAGGGACAGATACGAAGCCCACCACAAAGTCACAATAACTGACGAGGCGCTAAAGGCTGCGGTAGAGCTTTCCCACAGGTACATAAACGACAGGTATCTTCCGGATAAGGCCATCGACCTTATAGACGAAGCCGCATCTAAAATAAGACTTAACATGCTTACGGCACCTCCGGAAATTAAAGATCTGGAGGCAAAAATAGAGAAGTACGAGCAGGAAAAAGAAGAAGCGGTGGCTTCTCAGGATTACGAGAAAGCTGCTGAGATAAGGGACTTTGAGAACAAGGCTAAAGAAAAGCTTGTTGAAATCAAAAAGACCTGGAGGCAAAAGAGCAACACCGGAACAGGGGGAGAAGTTGGAGCTGAAGAGATTGCCCAAATAGTTTCCAGCTGGTCCGGGGTTCCCGTTAAGAAACTGGCCCAGGAAGAATCCGAGAAGCTCCTCCATATGGAAGAGGAGCTGCACAAAAGGGTCATAGGACAGGATGAGGCGGTTAAAGCCGTATCTAGGGCGATAAGGCGTGCTAGAGTCGGTCTTAAGGACCCCAAAAGACCTATAGGCTCGTTCATATTTCTAGGCCCCACAGGTGTGGGGAAAACGGAACTTAGCAAGGCGCTTGCAGAAATCATGTTCGGGGATGAGGACTCAATGATCAGAGTGGACATGAGCGAGTACATGGAAAAACATTCTGTTTCCCGGCTTATTGGGTCTCCACCGGGATATGTGGGTTACGATGAAGGAGGACAACTGACAGAAAAAGTAAGGAGAAAGCCGTATTCAGTGATTCTTCTGGATGAAATCGAAAAGGCTCATCCGGATGTTTTCAACATACTGCTTCAGATTCTGGAAGACGGAAGGTTGACGGATGGAAAGGGAAGGACTGTAGATTTTAAGAATACAGTAGTGATAATGACATCCAACGTAGGAGCCCACACGATTAAAAAGGGCAAGACGCTGGGCTTCTCAGCGGGAGAAAACCTGCAGCAGGATGAATACGACAAAATGAAGGGCAATGTGATGGAAGAGCTTCGAAGAAGCTTCAGGCCAGAGTTCTTAAACCGTATAGACGAGGTCATAGTGTTCCACCAGCTGGATGACAAACACTTAGGTGAGATAATTGACATACTCCTTGTTCAGCTCGCAAATAGGCTTAAAGATCTTGAGATAGACATTGAATTCAGTGAGGATGCGAAAAGATACCTGGCAGAAAGAGGCGCAAATCTTGAATATGGCGCACGACCTCTAAGAAGAACGATTCAAAAAGAAGTTGAGGACAAGCTTTCTGAAGAGCTCCTAAAAGGCAATGTACACAAAGGGGGAGCCATCAAAGTAAGCATATCCGATGATGAGCTGATATTTGAAAATAATTAATAGCATTTGACATTTGGCAACAGAATCTATACAATCTAAGTAAATAAATATCCGGGGAGCTGAAAAGCTGAGAGGAAACTTGATTTCGACCCGATAACCTGATACGGATAATGCCGTCGTAGGGAGATAACATTAGGATTTTACAGACTAAGACTCTTTCCGTATCAGCGGAGGGAGTCTTTTTTTCTTTGTTTGACCACCGGTACAAGGAGGAAGCAAATGGAATTTACTACACAGATGGACGCTGCAAGAAAGGGAATAATAACCAAGCAAATCAAGAAAGTGGCCCTTGAGGAGGGAATGCATGTTGAAGAGCTCATGGACCTTGTAGCCAAGGGACAGGTAGCAATACCGGCAAATAAAAAACACCTTAGCCTTTCCCCCAAGGGAATAGGAAACAAACTGAAGACCAAGATTAATGTAAATCTAGGCGTTTCCAAGGATTGCGAGGATTATGATCTGGAGATGAGCAAGGTAAACAAAGCTGTAGAGCTTGGAGCGGATGCGATAATGGATTTGAGCTCTGCAGGAGAAAGAGGGGCGCTCAGGCATAGGCTGATAAAGGAATGCCCGGCAGCTATAGGCACTGTGCCGGTATACGATGCAATAATACACTACGACAAGCCCCTGGATCAGATCACTGGTGAGGAATTCATCGACGTTGTGCGACTTCATGCCAAAGATGGAGTTGATTTCATGACCATGCATTGCGGTCTTACAAGGGAAAGCTCCAAGCATGTAAAGCGTGGAGAAAGGCTGACTAACATCGTATCAAGGGGAGGCTCTTTGATATTTTCCTGGATGGAGATGACAGGGAAAGAGAATCCTTTTTATGAATTTTACGATGAGATACTGGATATCTGCAGAGAGCACGATGTAACCATGAGTTTGGGGGATGCCTGCAGGCCCGGGTGCATCGAAGATGCTTCCGACGTAAGCCAAATAGAAGAGCTTGTGATACTGGGAGATCTAACCAGGAGAGCTTGGGAAAAGGACGTGCAGGTGATAATCGAGGGTCCGGGACACATGCCTATCGATCAGATAGAAGCGAATATGAAGATACAGCAAACGATATGCAAAGGCGCTCCATTTTACGTTTTGGGCCCTCTTGTTACTGATGTGGCGCCTGGCTATGACCACATAACTTCAGCTATAGGCGGGGCTATAGCGGCTACATATGGGGCTTCATTCTTGTGCTATGTAACCCCTGCAGAGCATTTGAGGTTGCCGGATCTAGATGATATGAAAGAGGGAATAATAGCTTCAAAGATTGCAGCCCACGCTGCGGATATAGCCAAGGGGATAAAAGGTGCGTCTGATTGGGATAAAAAGATGAGCCAAGCCAGAAAGGATTTGGATTGGGAAGGTATGTTCAAGCTATCCATTGATGAAGAAAAGGCTAGAAGATACAGAGAAGAGTCCATGCCTGAGAACGAGGACACCTGCACTATGTGTGGGAAATTCTGTGCTGTTAGAAACATGAACAAAACTTTAAATGGAGAATACGTGGATGTCATATAACTCTGATTACATCGAAAGAATACGTAGAGCTAACCCGATAGTCCATAACATAACGAATTACGTCACAGTCAATGACTGTGCCAACATATTGTTGGCGATAGGAGCATCACCCATAATGGCTGATGATGAGGAGGAAGTGGAAGAGATCGCCGGCATTTCAAAAGCTTTGGTGATTAACATAGGCACTTTGAACCAAAGAACGATGGGCTCGATGGTGAAAGCCGGGAAAAAGGCCAATAATTCAGGGATACCTGTTATTTTGGATCCGGTAGGATGCGGAGCCTCGAATATGAGGACGAAGATGACTCTAAAACTTCTTGAAGAGGTGAAAATTTCAGTGATGAGAGGGAATGCATCAGAGATTAAAAGTGCATTTTCAATAAAGGGTGCCAAGACCAATGGCGTTGATGCGAGCTTTTCAGACAGTAAGGACCTTGAGGAGATTTGCAACGTAGCAAGAGATTTTGCTTTGAATATAAAAGGTGTGGTGGCAGTTACAGGGAAAGAGGATGTTGTAAGTGACGGCATGGAAACGTACGTAGTAAAAAATGGCGTGGAAAGCATGGCAAAGATAACAGGTACAGGATGCATGCTATCATCCCTCACTGGAGGATTCATAGCATCAAACCCTGTAAATGCAAAGACTGTATCCGCGGCGGTGGCAACCATGGGACTTGCCGGTGAACTAGGATATTCTAAAGGAATGGGTACAGGTAGCTTCCGCGTGTCTTTGATGGATATGGTGAGCCTTATGGATGATCAGGTGTTGAAAGAAGGGATTAAGATTGAAAGATTCAAAGGATAAACTGGGAGTTTATTTAGTTACAGACAGAAGATGGCTGGATGGAAGACAGCTCTGTGGCTGTGTAGAATCAGCCTTGGAAAGTGGAGTGGATTTCGTGCAGCTGAGAGAAAAAGGTATTTCCCGGGAAATATATAAAGAGGATGCAATTAAGATAAAAAAGATCTGCGAAAGATTCGATGTCCCATTTGTGATAAACGACGACGTTTGGGCGGCTGTCGAATTTGATGCCGACGGAGTCCACATAGGTCAAGGAGATGAAGAGATAAGAAAAGCCAGAGAGATACTCGGAGAAAAGAAGATAATAGGGGTTTCCGTATCCAATCTGGAAGAGGCGCTCAAGGCGGAAAAAGAGGGAGCGGATTATCTGGGGGTAGGTGCCGTGTTTGCCACAGGCTCCAAAAATGATACAAAAGCGGTGAAGCTGGAAGACCTAGAAATAATCTGCGATAGCGTGGATATTCCTGTAGTTGCAATCGGCGGCATCGACAAGGGCAATGCTGCAGCTGTTAAGGCGACAGGTGCCTCCGGAATAGCAGTCATCTCGGCGATATTGGCATGTAACGACGTGGGAGAGGCAGCAAGGGAGCTTTGCGACATTTGGAAAGCGGAAAGTGGAAAGCAGAAAGTTGGTTAGTTGGAAAGTTGGTCAGTTGGAAAGTAGAAAGCGACCAATACGATTGTTTCCCAACTGTTTCCCGATTGCCCAACGACCGTTTAACATGTATTTCCCGGATAATAGTTAAACCATGGTGGGACAATGGTTAAAGGTTCACTTCGCTCACGTGGGATGCTCCCTTTGGTCACGGGAAAAGCGC
>NZ_FQTU01000021.1 GCF_900128885.1 Alkalibacter saccharofermentans DSM 14828 | reverse complement strand
ACATGACCGTGCCTTCTGTACTTTTTGTTGTAATACTGGGCATAGCAAAGATTGACCCCGTGCATGAACTTGGACATGTCAGATCCCCTAGGGTCTAGCTGTATGTGGACATGGGTATCCATAAGGCAGTATGAAAGTATGCTGCACTGGAATTTCTCGCAGTAAAGAGCCAGAAGCTCTAAGTATTTCACCTTGTCCTTGTAGTTTTTAAACAGGGTAAGCTCACTAATCGAGCGGCACATAACATGGTGTATGGTTTCCGGGTCTTTGATACGGGCTATGCGTGGCAAAGAAAACACTCCTTTCAAGAGAAAGTTACGAACATATGTTCTTAAAAATATTATTACATATTTATAGCATGGATGCAAGGAGAAGTTTAGTGAGGTAAATAATATATTGAAATTTAAGCTAGTAAATGGGATGATAAGGGTGTGTTTGAGATGTGAGTTGACTTAAAAAAGCGACTGTCAGTGGTGACTGACAGTCGTTTTTCCTTGTATTTAACAGTAATGGTTCAGCGGGCATTGAGTACAATTTGGGTGATGAACTTTCCCTCTATCACGGAAAAGCCTGCCGTGCCATCATACCTTTCCGCAGTGTAGAGAATACTTTTTGTCCCCGTTCCGCCCCCCGGTTTTTGTGTGACCGGCAGCTCGTCGTCAAAGAGGATATCTCTTCGGCAGGTGTTCTCCACCCGGACCCGTAACCGATGGTCCACATATTTCATCGTGACGCTTATTTTCTTTTCAATTTCTTCCGGCAAACGCAAGCACCCCTCGAGGGCATTTTCCAAAGTATTCCCAAGAACACAGGTAAGATCGATGTGATCAATTCCGATCCCATCAGGCACGCTTACATCAAATTCGGTTTTTATGTTTTCCTCCTCCGCTCTCCCGGCATAGAGGTTGATAATACTGTTTACAATAGGATTTAAACAAAACATATTGGAAAAATGGGACTCCAAAAATGCATCGATACTTGTAAGATAGTTCTTCAGGCTGTCCACATCACCACATTTAAGCAGTCCCATAATAACGGAATTATGATGACGCAGATCATGTTTTTGTTGAAATGCCAACTCCGATGTGGCTTTTTGACGAATCAGCTCCGATTCCCACAATTTCTCTTGCTGAGCCATCAGCAGCTGCCGCTTTTCCAGTTTATATTTTTCCACAATTGCATTCGCCTGAAAAAACAAGAGGTAGTATACAGCTCCAAACAGCATGTACATCGTCACAGAAATATATCTGGACCAGTCGCCGCTCTCCCAATACCAATAAGGCTCCGGATAATACAGCACCGTAATCTGCATAATTAAAAACATGAAAGGAACCAACACGGCCACCCGCCACTCTTTATCCAAGGTCTCCACAAGCATACGAAAATGGGGACGCATATATTTGAACAGCAAAGGAAGAATGATCAGATAGATCACCGTGCGGATAAGGATCCGGGCACTGACAAAAGCACTTCCGTCAAAATCCATAGACAAATTATCACTGATATAGCTGATGGATACATAGATGTTGACAAAGGTCAGAAAGCTAAAGAGGGATACGAAAAAACGATCCTTCGAGGAAATCAGATACCATGAAAGCTGGATCGCCAGAATCACAAGGATTGCAACACGATTTATCGAGTCAGGACCCCACCTATACAGTGTATAAGAAAGAAGGCTGATCCCAAAGAACATGACAATGAACCCTGCTGCTATTCTCGTTTTGACAGGTTCCCGAAACTTCATCACGGAGGATGACAACAGTGTAAACCCGATCACAGACTGCAAAAATGACAGAAATACCAGAATATAATACACTCTTATCTCCCTCCTTTTTTTGTTTTTATTCTATCACGAAAAAGATCCCTGCTCTTACATTTGGGGTAATTGCCATGATTTCAGTGAACATTGCAGCTATTCATCCCCGGAAGACATTTGATATTGCAGAAACTTCTCTTTAAGCATCGGATAGGACCGATAGGGATAGGCCAAATGTTCTCCGAAATCCAGGATAATTTCCTTCTTCTTGACCTGCCTTACATACTTCAAATTCAAGTTGATTGATACACCGCATCTCACAAAATTTTTTGTCTGAGCCAGCATTTCGAAAAGCTCAGAAGCGGTCATCCTCACCTCGACTTTTTCCCCTTGAATCGTATGGATAACCTGATAATTATTTCGTCCGGTTTCAGTAAATATAATATTTCTTGAATAAAGTCGCACAATCCCCCCAGAAGTTTTCAGTGTAATGATGTGACGCCGTTCTACCTTCAATCGTCTTAGAACCTTGTCCAACGCTGAATAAAAAGCGCTTTCCGTGTAAGGCTTAATCAGATATTGGGAAGCATCCACTTCAAAGGCATCAAGGGCATGATCCCTGGAGCTTGTAAGAAAAATGATTTCCCCTTTGTCATCAAGCTTTCGAAGCTCCCGTGCAGCTTTGGTACCAAGCATTCCGGCCATATAGACATCCAGGATATAGAGATCAAATCCTCCGCGCTCCGCCACATGGGATAAGAGCTCTAAGGGTGCCGAGAAGGTCACAATTGTTGTTTCATATCGAGGGTTCTCCCGAAGGTATGCATTAAGAAAGTCATGCACTCGCTCACATTCATGTAATTCGTCGTCACAGATTGCAATTTTAATCACCAAATCACCTTCCTTTCGAGCCAGTATCCTGTAGGCATTGCGTTTTTCTAATTATATCTTTTCGTCTAATAATAATCAATAACCGAATGAAATGAAAAAACGCGATTCCCCGCGGATAAAATTTCGAATAGAAAAACCGCCGGCAGGATCGTAAAATCGCGATACCTTTAAGCGGTTTTATCATTGATCAATCTTTCCAGACAAAGTCTGACTTTTAACTCTTCCGGCGGTTTTCAGATGCTTTCTTTTTCAGTACTGCACCACCCAAAGCGATGGATAGTAAGCCCAAAAGTAGGAATCTGCCGGTGTCGACCTCTCCGGTGCGGGGAATGTCAACCAAATCCTTCTCTTTTGGAACAGGATCTTTAGCTGGGGTCCCAATAATTCCATAATAGCTTAAGTGGTCGATGATAAATGATATGGTCTTGCCACTTACTGTACTAGGAATAATTGTAATGGTTCCGTCTTCTGCAATGTGTACAATTTGTAGATTTGTAAAGTTTGCCTGCTCATCGGTCAATGTCAGCGTGATTTTAATCATGCCCTCAGGTTGAATCGATTGGCCCTCAAGCATAAGTTTAATGTCATAAAGATCTACAATTTCCTGCCCTTCAGCTACACCCTCTACACTTAAGGCGAATTTTTGCATTATGGCTAAATCAAGTGTATCCATAACAGACCTTACAACTAGCTTGGTTCTTAAATCAAAGACTGTTCCATTTATTCCTTCCACTCTTGTTTGGGTTGGTGCATCGTATAAGAGCTCTTTTTTCAAAGCCTCTATGACTTTATCCAGTTTTAATTTAAAAGTGGAATTCACAAGTTCTTTTTGATGCCCGGTTAGCCTTTCATAAGCGTCATAGGCTTTAAAAATTGCATCCGCATCCGCTTTTGAAACCGCATTTGAATTTGGAAGATTATCGATCAGCACTTCAACCTTTGCAACTTCGTCGAGGACTTTGATGATGGTTGTGATGGAATTCATTTGATCCTTTATTTCCTGAATTTCTGCATCCGTTAAATTACTAGTCCTCTTGTCAAGAATCTTCTGCAGATCATCCATTGCTTGTTCAAGTGCAGGTTTATCTATTTTTCTAACATTCCCTTCAGTAATATCTTTCACGGGATCACATGCCTTGATCACTGCATTTTCCACCTCAAGAATTCTGTCTAGAGAATTCTCGATATCGATTTTCTTCTGCTCCATTGCCAATTTTTCACTGGCTGTCAAATTGTTTGTCCCAAGCAAATTCTTAACGATTGAAAGTGCGCTCTCAAGTTCTCCTTTGTCACTGCTTTTTACATTGTCTATTGTGAGTCCATTTGTTTTGGTATACACTTCCGACATTTTATCGCCGGTCTCTTGAATCTTGGTTAGTAGAGCATTACACTTTGCAATGATACTATGCAACTTATCAATCTGTGCCTGGGAAGCGCCGTTGTCCGTTGTTGGTAAAAGGGATTTTACATTGGACCGTACAGCTTCGATTGCCATCTTGTCACTTGACACGACGTTGTTGACTGAAAGCGAATCTATAGCCGCAGCAAGGTTTTGAATTGGTTTCATTGTTACCGTCACGGTGGTCCTGTTGCCTGCTTTGTCCGTTGCCTCAAAGTTATAAGTTTTATCTATATTTCCTGTAATCTTTTGACCGCTTTTAAATGCGTCGCCGTTTAGAGTAACAGTATCCGGATTAACATCTGTCACAGTAACTACCTGATCCACATAATAAACGGCTCCCGTTGTTATTCCCTCAATCACAGGCTTTATGGTATCAAATATGGCACCGTTGGAAGCAAAATACGTCACATTATTTGCATGGTCTGTAATCCTTACATAATAGATAAACCTTGCTGAATCCACAGCGGTTTCCGTAATCTTATACTTGTACTTTACCCATGAAGTTATGTCTTGTACCTCTTGTTCATCTAGTATATCCGTGGATTTATAATATTCTACCTTTGCAACATCACTCGTAGAATCGCTGGCACTAATTGTTATATCCACATTTTTATTGAAAAACAATCCGAATGTGATCGTGTTAATGAAGGTTTTTACGGAATTCTCATTGATTTTGATGTCCCCATCCGGTGCCCTTCGATCAACTTGTATTGTGATTGTGACTGGGGTTGATGTGTTCCCGACCTCATCCGAAGTCCATGTCTTTAACTTCCAGACCCCATCATGATCGATCGTCGGTTGAGCAATAAGCTTTGTACCACTATTCGGCTCAGAATTATCAACTTCCGCTGAGGTGTTCCATAGCTTGTAGTACGTGGTTTCCGGAGAAGTTCCTTCAATATGGTCCGCCGGTGTGATTTCGATTACCGGGTATTCCTTATACCAGCCTGTGTCCGGATCATTTCCGTTGAGCCTAATCGACGGGTCTTCTGGATTTGTTTTGTCAATTTTTGTAATAATAATCTCTGAGGAATAACTTTGGATATTCCCGGCTGTATCTCTTATTCTGATCGTTTCTGCTTCGATTGTCTGATTTTCATTGTATACTTTCGTATCCTCTGTCTGCCAGGTTGCTCCGCCGTCAAAGCTATAGGCAGCTTCAGCAAGGCCACTTCCACTATCACTGGCAGTTACTGTCAGGGTGACGTCCGTGTTTTGCCATGCGGTAGCATTTCCGGTTACACTTTCGATAACCGGTAGATCGGTATCAATTTTTGATATGGATATGGTCTTTCTTTCCGCAGTATTAGATGCGTTATCAACTGCATCAATGGTGTAGTTTCCATTACCTGTGGTCTCAAAGGTATAGGTGGTTATGTCATTTACCGTATCACCCTCTATTGAAGTGATTTCCGTCTCGCCATTTTTAACAGTCACACTTGCTATTCCGCTTCCATTTTCAGATACGGTAAAGGTCATTATCTGCTGTTCCCTTATCCAGTTTTCAGGCATACCCGTTGGTGTGCTTATCACAGGCACTGTTTTATCTACCTTTACATCGTATACAACACTCTCATTGGAAAGTCCTGCTCCCGAAATCGCCTTAAACTGATAGGTTGTATCCGTATCGGTAGAAATAGTCAGTGTACTTGATGATGCATCCCAAGCCTCTCCAAGAGTTGTTATATCTACATAGTCATTACTTCCTTTGCTAACCTGATAACTTGTTCCTGATAACTGTGCAGTGTCGTTTCCAAGGGTAAAGGTTACATTTTCATTAGTCCAATCTCCGCTTTTATATGGAACTACTGATATTTGCGGTGTCATCGTGTCAAGCTTTATTGCGAAGTCTTGAACACTACTTTGTAATCCGCTATTGGAAATCGCTCTGAATTGATATGTTTCATTTTGATTGTCACTTACGGTTAATGATGCTTCTATTGCATTATATGGAGTTGAGTAAGTTGCATCGGTCTTGTCTGTTGTGTTCATATCAAACCAGTTAACTCCATTATCATTGGAATACTGATATTTTGCAATGCCACTATCCGCCTTACTGCTTGAGACGGTGGCTAGAATGTCACTTGCGCTCCAGGTGCCTGTTGTATGTGAGCCGTTGTTTGAAGTCGCTGATACCCGAGGTGTAGTTGGTGCGGCATTATCAACCGCCATGTATTCAAAACTGATCGAATCGCTTACATTCCCTGACATATCGGTTGCAGTGACAGTAAAGTTACCAACAAACTGTGGAGCTATATTGAAAGTAAAGCTCTCACCGGATTTATTTACCCGGATACTCTCTTTTGATGGTGTTCCGTTAAAGGACACATCGAAATGATTAACACCGCTGGTTGCATCAGTTGCTTCCAGAGTAACTGTTGTTGTTTCATTAAAGAACAATCCAAAAGTTACTGTGTTTAAAAACTTAAACAATGTGCTGGAACCGTACGTCGCTTTTAGATCAGCTGGATCGGTTAGATCAACTTTATAATTAAATGTTTTGCTCGTAGAAATTGCCTCGCTATCGTTACCGGTATTCCTTCGTAAATAGTATGTTGCTGATTTTTCTATACCGTCATTATCGTCAAGGGTGATCGTATCCGCCCAAGTGTTATCTGTTACGGTATTACTGATGCTGATATGATATCCATCCGGTGCACTTAAAATAGGTGTAGTAGTAAACCAATCGTTTTCACCATCTGGTGTTGCTGTAGCCACAGCAGTAGTCGTATATTCTTTTATTTCAAAGTCTTTTTGTGAATCAAATTCAAGCTGATAATTTGATGCGATCAATGGTTCATTGTTATCAAGTTTAAGTGTTCCTAATTTGATTGTATAATCATTTGCAATACTCTCACCTGGATCACGAGCAAGATTTCCTGTGAATGCAGGCGTTTCGGTTCCAACGGCACCCTTTGCTGAATAGGTCAGTGGTGGATCACTTTGTCCATAAAATTTAGATTGCCCGCTCTCAGGTGTCACTGTTATGGTTGCAGGTGTGATTTTTGCGGAGGTGGTTGTTTGTTGCCCTGTTGTGGCAAGCTCATAATTTTCTACGCTTGTTCCACTTAGTTGAAATCCTGAAAGATCGATCTGTATCGCATCGCTTTGAACATTTTTGCTTGTATAGGTTCCTGTTGCTGTTATGGAAAGGGAATCATTTTCAAGCAAACGATCAAAAATTATCTCTGTGAAATCTAGTGTCGCTGTCTTATTTCCATCATAGGTTTTGTCCAATCCAGTGATTCCGCTGACGGTTACTTTTCTTGGTGTAATATTCGCGGTTGTACTTGCAGGCTGAGCTGTAAGTGTATAGTTCCCAGCGTGATTACCAGATAATGCGAAACCTTCAAAAATCACTACCTTAGCAGTTCCTGCATCTGCATTTGAAAAGGTTGCTGTTGCATTTGAACCATCAATACTGACTGCATCCCCGTTTATAACCCCACTAATGGATGCGCTATCATTAATTATTGTTGCAGTATCTTCCCCATCGTATTCTTTGTAGCTTGCACTTATTCCTGTTATCGTTACAGGTTTTTGAGAAACAATTATTTTTACCGAAGCTTCGTCTGAGTCATTAAAATTATTATCGCCTAGTCTTTTTACATAAACAATAGCTTCCCCTGCACCGGTAATCGTTACTTCATTGCCCGATACGGTAACAGTATCACTATTACTGCTGCGGTAGTTATAATTTCCTGTTCCGGAACCACCGGAAACAGCAGGTAAGGTGAAGGAAGAATCCCCATAAGTTTTTTCTATATCATTGGTATCGTCAAAAGTTACCTCCGATTGTGTTCCTTTTGAAACCGTAAAGCTAGAAACAGATGAGGATACAGACTCGTTATTTTCATCTTTATCAAAAACTGCTCTATAGTTATAGGTAGCAGCACTAGGACTATTTACAGTATAGGTAGCTTCTCCGCTTGCATCGGTGTTGGCCCAGCCAAGTAAGGTATCACCATTATAAAATTTTATCAATTTGCCAGAAAGCCTATCGGCTCCTGTCAAGGTTGCAGTCAAGGTTACATCAGCCGGATGTTCGGCGGATGTTGGTGTTATCGAAATTGATAAAGACGGGGTATATATAGTGGTTATTATGATTTCTTTAGAAGCTTGAATGCTAATTGGGATATCGTTTGGCATTCCTCCATACTCAACAATATAGCTAGTAACCGATGTATTATCCTTTGCATAATCATTCCATTTCCCATGATTATTTCCTTTTCCAAATATGTGTGCTACATCTTCGATACCATTCCAATTATTTGGTTCTCCGGTAGCCCAGTTACTATAGCTATTATTATAAGCACTATTTGGAAGTCGCCCTCGATTAGCACTATTATCATATCCCGACCAAAACTTCAATCCTTTCCCATTATCCTCCGTCCCTTCCGGTCCGGTGACCCATCTCCAATCACCATTAGGATGGTTAATATCTTGTGCGCCAATCCATCCAAGAGCCTCTGTCTTACTACGAACAAATTCATTTTCTTCAGCGTTTGTGATCGTCACAAGATATCCTTCTCTTCCAAAAAAGCTTCGCCTTTCTGCTGCATTTTTAGCATCAGTCCATGTAATTCTGCTTCCATGATTTATATACTCATAAAAATGTCCTTCAAAATATAAGCTGCTCCCCAACACAAAGTCGATGGTACGGTTTTCTTTATTGGAAGTTGTAGAGAAAGCTACACTCCGTAAAGCAGCTTGATAATTCGCCGGTGTTGTTGTTCCACTTAAACTCAAAATCCCGGTAACAGAAGAGTAAGTACCGGTAATTCCGTATGCATTTGAGAAATGCAAGCGATCACCATCTTGAACATCACGGATCATAACATTCGCTCCGGAAATATTTTCACTAATACTCTCGATTGTAAGATTAGAATCAATAATTACCTCCTCACCATTTTTATTGTAGCTGGTCGTTCCTCCTGAAGTTTGTAGTCCATTTGCAGGAGAAGCACTTGTTAATATACCCCCTACCGGTAGCATTGCCGTAATCATACTTAATACTAGAATAATGCTAATAATTCGTTTTTTCATCTTTTTTCCGCCTCCTAATGTCATTGCTTTATAAATTGAGATAAGATCATCATTACTATCCATTTCGTTTTAATTTTAGCATAAATCCGAGAGGGCATTCGATTTTGGGTTAATTGCCATCATTTTTGGGGTAATTGCGGATTAATCATAAAAAAGCACCTCGTATTTGAGATGCTTATCCATCAATTTCTTCCGAACTTTAGCTAGCTGGTCTTCAGTGAGTTGCTCAGTGCGTTGGATTGAAGGGATAAAAAAAGGGATAAAAGGGGACACTTCCCAGCTATACGTCAAAACTGATGCTAAGGGTGCGTAAAAGCATCCTTAGCCTTGGATAACATGATTAATAATTAAGCATGATGGGTTAAAAGCAGGCAGTAAAAATGAAATGATCGCAACAAAACCAGTCCACCGGTATGGAGGATTGTAGAAGTTTATCAGAGTAAATGATATGTTGTAATCAGAGTGAATAAATGGGATAATAAGGGTGTGTTTGAGAACTGTACCGATTCTAGTTCAAATGAATATCATATAAATATTGACTAAAGGGAAGGGGTTTTATAAATGAAACGAGCAGTTGTAGGAATACCAATGGGTGATCCAGCGGGAGTCGGTCCCGAAATTATAGTAAAGGCTTTAACGGTCAAAGAAATTCACCAGAATTCGAAAGTCGTCGTGATAGGTGATAAGGAAACGATCAAACAAGCTATGGAGATATGCAACATTGATTTACAGATTAATGTCATACAAGATGTTGAAGAGGGGGAGTACAAGGCAGGAATTCTTAATTTAATAGATCTGAACAATGTAGATATAGAAAAGCTGGAATTTGGTAAGGTGCAAGCCATGGCGGGTAGGGCTGCATTTGATTATATTAAGCATTCTGTAGAACTGGCATCAGCTGGAAAAATAGATGTACTTGCCACAACACCTATTAACAAAGAAGCACTAAAGGCGGGAGAAATCAATTACATTGGACATACTGAGATGCTGGCAGATTTAACAAATACACATGATCCATTAACAATGTTCGAAGTATTTAACTTAAGGGTATTTTTCTTATCTCGTCACGTCTCTCTCAAGAAAGCCTGTGATATGGTCACAAAGGAACGGGTACTGGAGTATATCGAAAGATGCCATGTAGCATTAGAAAGACTAGGAATCAAAGGGGGAAAACTAGCCATTGCTGGATTGAATCCCCATAGTGGTGAACATGGACTTTTTGGACGAGAAGAAGTTGACGAAATTCAACCGGCCATTGAAGAAGCACAGAAAAGAGGGTTTAATGTTGTGGGACCAGTGCCTGCTGATTCTGTTTTTCACTTTGGATTAAAGGGCAGTTATGATGCAGTCTTGTCTCTATACCATGATCAGGGACATATTGCAACAAAGATGGTTGATTTTGAAAGAACAATATCTCTGACTAATAACATGCCGTTTTTAAGAACCTCTGTAGATCATGGTACAGCCTTTGATATAGCTGGAACAGGCAAGGTGAGTGCTGCAAGTATGATTGAGGCAATCAAAGTAGCAGCAAAGTATGGGCCTCATTTTAGAAAATAGTATCATGATTAGGCTTTGGGGGTGTAAGACCTCCTAAGCTTCTCACAAAATAGAAAACGTTTTCAAATAAGAAAGGGAATTTAAAATGGACTTAGCAGTTTCAGGAGGTCAAATGATTTTTGGGTTAGTATTAGGTATTGCCCTGCTAATTTTATTGATTTTAAAGACAAAGATACATGCGTTTTTAGCGTTAATCATCCCAGCATCAGTTCAAATATATATGAACCAAGGAAAGAAGTGATGGCATATGGGCGCATATGAAACACCTGACTATAAGTTGATCTCCAAAGAGAATGAATTCGAGATTCGTGAGTATTCTGATTTCTACATTGTAGAATATGATAACAAGATGGATCAGTACAGTGACAATGGGTTTGGTACCTTGTTTAGTTACATCAGTCAAGACAATCAGGATCAAGCCAAGATCAAGATGACTATACCGGTGTTTGAAGAAGTCACCAGTAAAGGACAGAAGATGGCTTTTGTGGTGCCCAGTGCTCATTGGGACAAGATTCCCAAGCCAAATAATCCTTTGCTTAGTATCAAGAAGTTTGAAAAAGGTTCTTTTGCAGTTATAAGATATAGTGGCACTTCAGGGAAAGCGAAGGAACAAAAGATGATGGACAATTTGATGGCTTGGGTGGATGCTCAGGGTTATCGAAAAGAGTCTAATTTCATGCTGGCATTCTATAACCCACCATTTATTCCACCCATGTTCAGGCGTAATGAGATCATGGTTAGAGTATCTAGGGAATAAAAGGGGATACTTCCCAACTATCCGTAAAAACTGATGCTAAGGGTGCGTAAAAGCATCCTTAATCTTAGGCAGCATGATTAATAATTAAGCATGATGGGTTATAAACAGGCAGTAAAAATGAAATGTAAAGAATAAAAGGGGACACTTCCCAACTAATTGGCAATATCCACATCAGCATAGTTGAGAAGTGTTCCTGTTAACTGCTAATTGAACGGCACATAACATGGTGGATGGTTTCCGGGTCTTTGATACGGGCTATGCGAGGCAAAGAAAACACTCCTTTCGAGGGAATGAAAGAACAGGTGTTCTTAAAACGTTATTACATATTTATAGAATGGATGCAACAAGAAGTTTAGTGGAGTAAATAATATGTTGTAAATTAAGCGAATAAATGGAATAATGGTTGTATATTTGAGAACTGTCTCTATACTTGCTCTACAATATAAGTTAAGAGATTGTATAGAATAGCTTGTGGTATCAAATGATACCAAAAATATTGACCATACCCATGGGGAGTGTTATAATAAAGATGAGCCAGACGATAGAGAAGAAAAGGAAAGAATCTAAAATTGAAGTACAAACCTATTTAGATAGGCTAATATACGCAATTCAGAGCGAATCTGTGACAATTAACTTTCAAAAAGACAGAAATGTTGATCAGGGTCGTAATAAGAAATATACAAATAGATATACGATGGGACAATTGTTTCCAGATGAAGATGAGGTAGAAGCATTAAAAAGAGAGCTGTCACTTCTTACAGTCGAGGAATATATTGAAACAGTGAAGGACACAAGATTTCCTAAACGGAGTGACATGCGAGTCTTTGGGAAACAATATTCTGGAGATGACGTGTACATTAAGATACGAGTGGAGCTGGTAAGCACAATGGCCAGTGGAAACAATTTTATAATGGTCATGTCATTCCATTACTCAGAGTGGGATTTCAAAGGAAGTAGCTTTCCATATAAGAAAGTTTGAGGTGAAAAAAATGAAAACAATTAAAAATGAAAAGAAATTATGCCTCATCTGTATGGAAGAGCATGAAGTGCAAACCGTTATCATAGAGGATACAGAAGAGTTCAAAGGTGAGGAAGTGTCCTTTGATGCAATATATGAGTATTGTGCTCATGCAGATGAATATCTTGAAACAGAAGATATGATCAAGTCAAATAGCCTGGCAATGAAAGATGTTTATAGAAAAAAAGTAGGTCTATTAACTTCTAAAGAAATCATTGCCATCAGAGATAAGTTTGAAGTAAGTCAAAAGGATTTTTCAGAAATCTTGGATTGGGGGAGAGCTACAATTACAAGATATGAAAACCATCAAATACAGGATCGTGCTCATGACGATGTACTAAGAAAAATCGATTCTGACCCTAAATGGTTCCTTCAAATGTTAACTAGAGCTAAAGGGGAAATCTCCGATAAAGCTTATAAAAAATATCATAAAGCCGCAAGCTCAGAATTCAGAAGAATGAAAAACCGTTATTTAATGGATTCGATTCAAGCGCTTTATGCAAATTTTGGTGATGACATCATAACAGGCGGAGTAGAGCTGAATTTGAATAAGGTGATTGAAATCATCAATTATTATGCTTTGAAAGTTTCTAGCCTCCACAAAGTTAAGTTAATGAAGATGCTGTGGTATGGAGATAATGTAAGCTACAAAAGAAGAGGAAGATCTATCACCGGCTTAGTGTATAGTGCTTTGCCTATGGGTGCAGTGCCGGAAGGATATGAACAAATTTTAGATTTGGATGGCATCGAATTTGAAACGGTTCTGTATGATTTCGATCGTATGGGTTATAAGTTTCATCCAGTTGAAGGTTTTCATATTAAAGAATTAACTCCTGAAGAAATTGAAATTTTGGATACAGTCATTGCTGAGGTTGGCCATTTAAACGCCCAAGAGACCATAGACAAAATGCACGATGAAGATGCCTACAAATGTACAGAAAGGAATTGCATCATTCCTTTTTCCCATGCAGCGAAGCTTTCAATTCATTAAATCAATTTAGCTCATCATATTGTGGTGGGCTTTATTCTTAATAAAAGGGGACACTTCCCAACTAATTGGCAATATCCACATCAGCATAATTGAGAAGTGTCCCTTTTGATTGAGAAGTGTCCCTTTTGACTCATCTTGACTCAAAAGTTTATACTCTCAGCTGCAAAGACTTTACGCCAAATGATTAAAGTAAAATATAGCCAGCTGGGTTCTGTCTCGGAGCTTAAGTTTTTCAAGGATAATGCTTATATAATTCCTGACGGTACCTTCGCTTAAGAATAGCTCTTTTGCTATTTCCTTGTTGGACAGGCCCTTTGACACCAAGGTTATTATTTCATATTCCTTGTCTAAGATGCCGTGATCACTGTAATTGCATTTTTTATGGTTGTTGGACATCACTGAAGGCAGCTTGCTTGTGATCTCCTCTCCAAAGACATTCTGTCCCGAATAGACGGAGCTAAGGGCGGGGATTATGCTGTTGTAGTGCTGCTTTAAAAGATAGCCCTTAGCGCCAATCTTTAGAGCTTTTATTATGTACTCGTCATCTGCAAAAGTGGTCAAGAAAAGGATTTTTGCCTTAGGATAAGCTTTAAGTATCTTTTCAGCAGCTTCCAGTCCGCTCATTTCTCCCATCCTGATGTCCATCAATAGGATGTCAGGATGATGGATATCATAAAGAGCTATAGCATCCTCTCCGCAATCGGCTGTTGCCAAAACATTGAAATTTTCATTCGATTCTATAATAGTCTTTAGAGATGATGAGACGAGCTTATCGTCATCAACTATGATTATATTCATAATATGCCCCCCTGTTTGAGTTGAATCTAAGATTTCATAAACGAAATAAATATCTTAAAACCTTTTGACTGATCGAAGTTTATGATTCCATCTAGCGACGAAACCCTTTGCTTTATGCTTTCTATGCCCATGCCTGTAGCAGCTCCAAGATCTGATTTCTTGCTTCCGTTATCGTATATAATAAGCTGAAACAGCTTTGGATGTTCATATAGGCTGATGGAGACAAAGTCACCATCTGAATGCTTCATGACATTTGAAAGTGCCTCCTTGATTATGGCGATGATCGAGTATTTTGCCTTTGCCGGCATATCTCCGGTGATATCGTAGCTTAGCTTCACCTTGCAATAGGTGAAGTTTTTTATTATCCTATCTATTTCTGCGTAGAGGTCAATGGAATTATCGTGCAGGTTATGAACGCTGTCTCGGATGGAATTCATCCCTGCATTTAAGGTGTCCTTGACTGCTTCAAGGCTTTTGATGGTATTTTCCTCTTTGCTGACAGCCATGATAGCCCCGATTTGAAGTATAGAGCTGGAGAGAAGATGCCCCACGTTGTCGTGTATTTCCCGGGCAATTCTGTTTCTCTCGTTAAGAGTAGCGAAATTTACATCTATATCCTGCTTAATGACCAGCTCGTTGATTTTTTCCTCAAGAGACAAGGAAACTTCAGTCAGGTAATCCCTTTGGTCTATATAGTCTTGCCTTAGATTATTCTCGTTTATGGCTCGCGCTTTCAAAAGAAAGACGATTATAAACACGATAATAAGCGTATAGACCGATGAAGATGAAAGGCTATTAAAATGCAGGGCATATGGAATAAGGGCCATTAGGGTAAGGGTTTGGCCTTCGGTCTTAAAAAGGTCGTAGGCCATAAGGGGCAAGAAAAATACGAACTGCAGAAACGCTGCAGATAATAACGCATAGGCCACAAACAGCAGCTTTGATAATTTTTCGTTGTTGAAATACTCCATTAGCCCGCTGGCGGCGATTGCTATGGAAATGGCTATGATGGCCTCGTATGGATCATGCTCCAGCAGAAGCATCCCTGCCGAGCCTATAAATATTATCAGTTTGTTTAAAATATTACCCATGGCACGCTCCACTAGAATGATTTGTTTTAATTATAGCATAGCAGATTTGGTTATGAAATTGAATATGACAATTGTCATGTTCTATTGATGACAGTTGACACTGCCTTTTGTTTATATCTTAGGCTACAATAAGACTATAAAGAAAGGAAAGGATTGATAAATGATGATAGTTAAAATTGAAAACCTGGTAAAAAGATATGGAGACCTCATCGCTTTGGACCATTTGAATATTGAAATCGAAGAAGGAGAGATTTTCGGTTTATTGGGGCCAAACGGCTCCGGCAAGACGACTGCGATAAACTGCCTTTTGTCTCTTCTTAAATACGACAAGGGGACTATAGAGGTATTTGGCAAGGAGATGACTCCATCAGCCTACGACATAAAACGAGACATAGGAATCGTGATGCAAAACGTAGCGGTTTTTGATGAACTAAACGTCTATGAAAATATCGATTATTTTTGCGGCTTATATATAACGGATAAGAACAAGCGAAAAGAGCTGGTTGAAGAAGCGATCGAAGCTGTTGGGCTAAAAGACTTTGTCAAGTTCAGACCCAAAAAGCTCAGCGGCGGACTCCTAAGAAGGCTAAACATCGCTTGCGGAATAGCTCACAAGCCTAAGCTTATAATACTGGATGAGCCTACAGTAGCAGTAGATCCTCAAAGCAGGAACAACATCCTGGAAGGCATAAAAAAACTGAATGCTCAAGGCGCGACGATAATTTATACATCCCACTACATGGAGGAAATAGAGCAGCTTTGTTCAAGACTGGTCATATTAGATAAGGGAAAGATAATCGCTGCCGGAACCAAGGAAGAAGTAAAATCCATGATATCCCTTGGAGAAAAGATTGTGGTGGAAACCTTCAATTTAAGTGATGAACATCTGCATATGATAAATGAAATGCCAAACGTTATAGACGCAGAGCTTAGAGACAACGTGCTGACTGTCAGACAAAAAAATGGCGTCAGCAACCTGGTGAACCTGATGAGCTTCATTGCAGATTATGATATCAGCTACGGAAAGATATACTCAGAGCTGCCCACATTAAATGACGTATTCTTAGAAATAACCGGCAAGGAACTTAGAGATTAAGGAGGTGCGATATGTCATTTCACATATTCAAATACAGCTTTAGATCCATGGTAAAAGACAAGATGGCACTGTTTTGGATGCTGTTCTTTCCCATAATATTAGCTACTTTTTTCAACCTGGCTTTTCAAAACTTAACAACCGGAGAAGGGTTTCAAAAAGTAAACATCGCATTGACGACAGAAAATGAGATGCCCATGGGCCTAGAAGATGCCATGAAAGATAGCGGGCTTTTCCAGATATATTACCTGACAGAAAATCAGGCCAAGGAACAGCTCTCAGAAAACAGCATCTCAGGTTATATAAAAAATGACGGCGGGCTTGAGATGAAGATACTTAACTCCGGGATAAACCAATCAATATCCAAAGTTTTTTTAGACAACTACCTGCAAGTCTCCACGACTATTTACACAATAATAGAAGGGAATCCGGAAATATTGCAGACAGATTTTTTAGAAAACATCGCTTATAGCGAAGGGCACTTGGAAAAAACGCCTGTAAATAATTCGATGAATCCTATAGTGATATACTTTTATGCTCTATTGGCCATGACTTGCCTGTTCTCTGCAATTGCAGGCTGTTACAGTACGGCGCTTATTCAGGCTAACCAGTCTCCGGTGGCGGCCAGGATAAATATTGCGCCTACCCACAAGCTAAAAGCTTTTGTCTCCATGACTGCTGCGACTATATTGTTTCAGATGTCATCGGCCATGATACTCATCGCCTACATTACCCAAATACTTAAGGTGGAGTTTGGAGACAAGATTCTTCACATAGTAGCTTTGTGCCTGGTAGGATGTTTTACCGGAACGATGTTTGGTACACTGTTTGGGGCATTTACCAAATTCAAGTCAGATATCAAGGACATGCTCATATCAAACATAGTAGTCATAATGTGCTTTTTTTCCGGACTTATGGTCCTTCAAATGAAATATATCGTCCAGCAAAATGCGCCTATCATCGGATATATAAATCCTGCGAATCTGATAACCGACGGATTGTATGCGCTTTACTATTACGATACATTCGAAAGGTACTATTTTAATATAGGATTGTTGGCATTTTGGGGAGTAGTATATTGTGCTATCAGCATATTGGTATTAAGGAGGCAGAAATATGCAAGTATTTAAACTGTTTTATAAGATTGTTCCTAGAAAATTTCTGGCAGTTTTCATTATATACACTATAATCTTTGTTGGGCTGATGATGTTTTTTTCTGGAAGCGCCGGGACCCAGGTAGAAGACGCCTTTCAAATATCGAAGGTACGGGTCTCGATAATAAATGAGGACAGAACAGTCCTGGCTAACGGCCTTGAAGATTATCTTAAAAGCGTAGCAAGGCCTGTAGAAATAGATAGCGACGAGGACAGCATCAAAGATGCGCTGTTTTTTAGAGATACAGAGTTTATTGTAACTATACCTGAAGGGTTCCAAGAGGGTTTTGCCTCAGAGGGATATCAAAAAATCAGCACATTGTCAGTGCCGGATTCAACAAGCGCCCAGTATGCAAAAACCATAATTGAAAGCTACTTAAATACTGCCAGGCTTTATATGATGGCATATCCCAATATGCCTATCGAAGAAATAAATCAGCGCATAGCCAGCGACATTTCGGTGGAGGCCGACGTTTCTTTCCTGGACAGCGCAACAGGTGACAGCATGTCCGGGCTGAATCTTTACTTCAACTTTTTATCCTACATAATGATAGCGATGCTGATCTCAATGGTCGGGCGGATAATGTTGATATTCAACAACAAAGAGATAAAAATGCGCAACTACTGTGCTCCCATCAGCACTAAGCGCTATAACTACCAGTTGATCTTAAGCAACCTGCTTATAGCTCTTGTGATATGGATTATATTTGCTGTTATGGCCTTTGTCATAAACGGAAATTCAATAAGTCAGCCAGGATCGATGCTGTTTGTGCTAAACTCCTTCGTGCTGACGGTGCTTTGTCTGAGCATAAGCTTCTTTGTATCAAGCTTTGCAACTAAAAATTCAATAGACCCATTAGGAAATGTGTTTTCCCTGGGATTGTCCTTTTTAGGAGGATCATTCGTACCGCAAGCTCTTCTTAGCGACCAACTAAAAATTATGGGTACGTTCAATCCAATCTTCTGGTACGTAAGGGTAAATGACACTATAGGAGGAATGAATGGAGCTGTGGGCTCATCTCTAGAGACTATAATTTATGGAATGCTGGTCCAGCTGGCCTTTGCGGTTGCGTTCTTGGCGATAGCGCTGGTTATAATCAAGCAGAAGAGATATTCTCTGTAAACATTAATCCATTAAATAAAGCTCCGGCCGTGGCCGGAGCTTTAAATCTGTCATTTAACAAGGAGAACGGGTTTAGTGACCTGGTGGATCACTTTGTTAGCTACGCTCCCTAGGAGAGCTCCCCGTATTCCTTTTGCGCCAAGTCCATTGGAACCAAGAACGACTAGGTCTACGTCATTTTCTTCGGCATAGTCGACTATGGATGAAGCGACATTTCCTTTAAGGGAAACCGTTTCTACCATGTCGAACATGTCTTCGAATTTTTTCTTGGACTCCTCCAATAAGATGGCACTTTCTTTGTCGCCTTCTGCCAAGATATTTTCAATAGTAGCAGTTATATCGTGGAATACTGAGGGGTCGGAAGGGTAATTTGAAAAATTTAAGTCTCTTACGTGAAGTAAAATGATCTTGCTTCCAAAAAATTTGGCAATTTCTTTTCCTTTTTCGATAGCAAGGCTGGAAAATTCGGATCCATCAATCGGAATTAAAACTTTTTTCATAAAAAATAACCTCCTCTAAATATACTTCTCCTTCTTTTACTACCCTATTGTCATCCTAAGTAAACAAAAACCTACCCTTTAAGGGTGGGTGTTTAGTTTTATATCGGCTTAACTACACGTTTTGAGTGAAGGAATCTTTTGAAAATTGAAATAAAATTAGTCCTGGGACTAACGAGAGGTTTAAATGAATAAAGAAAGGCGGGATAGCGAATGATTTCTTTTGGACAAAAGAAAATCTGGATGTTTTTTGTGTTTGTAATTGTGTGTGCTTTTTTAAGCATAAATATTTTTACTCTAGCATCAGCAACGGAGTATGCCCATACAATTGATGACGATATTGTTCTTGCAAGCGATATGGTAGTCGACGGAAATTTAAAGATAAACTCAGGCAAAACAGTGAATCTAAATGGCCATACCCTACAGGTAAAGGGCAACTTAGATCAGGAGGGGCATATTATCGTTGGCAGAGGAAATGTCTTAGTGGAGGCAGACTATAACCTTTGGGGAAGTGCAACGCTGAATATGAACCACGAAAGTGACATGATATTCGTAGGCGGGGACTTTTACGTAAGAAGCACTGCCGCTCATGTTGACAGGTTGACAGATGGGGTCATTGAGTTTAAGGGAAACTTCACCCAAAGAAGAGTAACTTACGGTGCCTACACAAACTTCCAGGCAACGGGAAACCACTTGGTGGTCTTCTCCGGTGATGGGGAACAAGTGGTGGATATGGGAAGCGGCTTGGTCAATCAATCCAGGTTTAACAATATAGATGTAAAAAGTACAGGCAATGTAGATTTTGCAACGGTTGCCCAGTTTGTGGGAAACATTAAATTTACTACTGACAACTTCACAGGAAGGCTCACCCCGGCAGGAGAAGAAGCGACCGTAACAGGTGGCGTCTGGCCCGGAGACTTAACTACAAATGAAAGCTTCAAGCTATTGCATGACATGGATATAAAAGGGAATCTAAGCATTCCGGTTAACAGCGCCATAGATATAAACGGCAAGACCGTTAAGGTAGACGGGGATTATGTCCAGACAAGCGGCGAGGTTATCTTA
>NZ_FQTU01000020.1 GCF_900128885.1 Alkalibacter saccharofermentans DSM 14828 | reverse complement strand
CCATCCTCGTATTATTGGCCTTAATTCATCAGTCTTATTGGGTCTACTTGCCTTATGCTTTTGCTCATTGAAGTCATCCATCTCTATGTATCTTTTCACTGTGCGATAGTTCTTGCCGGTCATTCCACTTATCTGTGCATAAGTTTTTCCTTCTAAAAAGTATAATTCTCGGATATAATTGATTTGAGTAATTGTCAGCACTTCCTTTCCTCCCTACAAGTTTAGTCACTTAATAGGGTATTATTTAAGGTTTGTACTGGCAATTACTTTTTGTATTTTTGGTTGCCATTTATTGCAGTTCTAGATTACCATAAACATCCATGACCAAAAAATACTCTGATGAATTTAAACTTTCTGTAATCAAAGATTATTATGATAGTACTCTAGGAGTTAGGGTAATCGCTGCTAAATATAATCTTCCTTCAAAAAATTATATTAATAGATGGGAAGTCCAACTTAAGAAAAAGGGATTACTTCCACCTGATGCAACTAAGCCTAATAAAAGTGCTGGTAGGACAAAAGAGTCTATTCTACGCGCAGATACAAGAACATTAAAAGAGAAACAATTAGAAGAACAAGTGCAGGTTTTACAAGCTAAAATTGACTATTACGAAAGTTTAAACAGTATGAAGCCATTCATTGCTAAAAAAAAACTAAAATAAGAGAATTAAAATATAAGGCTATCATGTCATTAGAGTTAAAATATCCTGTATGGCTATTATGCGAAATAGCTGGTATTAGTAGATCTTCCTATTATAAATATAAAAAGGAACCACTAAATAAAAACACTGAAATAGAAAAACATATTATTGATATTTATAATAAATCAAACAAAAGAGCAGGGTACAGAACAATAAAATTTATACTGAAAAATAGATATAATCTTGTTGTGAATCATAAAAAGATACTTAGAATTATGCAGGAAAATGGTATACAATCCATTATAAGAAAGAAAAAATATAAAAAACCTGAAAAAGCGATTATTAAGGAAAATATTCTAAATAGAGATTTTAAATCAACGAAACCCTATGAAAAATTTGTTACAGATATCACTTATATACCTACACGTCATAAAATGATATATCTTTGCACTATAATAGACTTATTCAATAATGAACCTATAGTATATAAAATTAGTGACTCTCAAGATAAAAGTTTAAGTATAGATACTATTAAAAAACTTTCTTCTAAGCATAATCTTAAAGATAGTATCATTCATAGTGATCAGGGAATTCATTATACAAACAAAGATTATACAGGCTTATTAAAAGACCTAGGAATTAAACAAAGTATGTCAAGAAAAGGTAACTGCTGGGATAATGCAAAAGCTGAATCTTTTTTTAGTCATTATAAATGTGAAGCCATTTATATCATGACTAAAAAGATGAAAGATATAAATGATGTAGTGCAAATTACAGAAGAATATATGGACTATTATATAAATGATAGACCACAAAAGTCACTTGGGGGATTGTCCCCAAGTGCATATAAAAATACCTATTTAAATTCCTAAAAAAACACACAGAACTAACCGTACCCAAACTGTGTACTAAAATGGGGTCACTCCAAAGTGTCCCCTTTTATTATTATCCTTCCCATGATTCACCTCCCAAAATGTTATTGCTTATTATTCTTTTCAAATTTCCAAGCATCCCTGACCATTTCTTCGATTCCAAGTTCAGCCTTCCACTTTAATTCTCTCTCAGCTTTACTTGCATCCGCAAAACAGGTCGCAATATCGCCCGGACGTCTTCCTACTATTTCATAAGGTACATTTATGTCATTAACCTTTATGAAGGCATTCACAAGTTCTAAAACAGAAGTTCCTCTTCCGGTTCCCAAGTTGTAGATATTAACACCATTTTTAAGATTCTCAAAGGCCTTCACATGGCCTTTTGCTAAATCAACTACATGGATATAGTCACGAACACCGGTTCCATCAACTGTATCATAGTCATTACCAAATACATTTAACTTCTCTAACTGACCTTTAGCCACCTTCGTAACGAAAGGCATTAGATTGTTTGGAATGCCATTAGGATCCTCACCAATCAAGCCGCTCTCGTGAGCACCTACTGGATTGAAATACCTTAATAGACTAACTGAAAAATCAGGATTTGCTATTGAAGTGTCTGTCAAGATCCGTTCGCTCATAGCTTTAGTTTCGCCATAAGGATTGGTGGTTTTCTTCAGATCCATATCTTCTTTAAGTGGAGATGGCTGATCACCATACACTGTCGCAGATGAACTGAAGACAAACTTATCTACTCCGTACTTCACACACATCTTGCTAAGTACCATAGTGCTAACAAGATTATTGTAATAATACTCTATCGGCTTGGAAACTGACTCTCCTACTGCCTTAAGGCCAGCGAAGTGAATCACACCATCGATTTTATGGTTATTGAAGATTTCTTCTACCTTTGCTTCATCAGTTACATCGATCTGATAGAAATGAGGCTTGATGCCAGTTATGGTAGATAGCTTGTCCAGCACTTCAATCTTTGAGTTTATAAGATTATCAGCAATGATCACTGTATGGTTATTTTTAATTAGTTCTATCGTTGTATGACTGCCGATAAAGCCTAGGCCTCCGGTTACTAATATGTTCATTTGTGGTCACCTCCTAATGCTATTACAGAATTTTTACTCTTGAATTATACCAATTATTCATTAGAAGCTTTTTTCTCTTTTAATGCTTGAGCTAAAACATCTGCTAAAATAGTTGATGATGTTCCTTTTGTATATGGAAAATAAACCATGTCTACTCCTACTTCATTAAACTTACGTTCTATCTCTGAATACATTGCTGAACCTTTCCAATCATCCCCATGGAAAATTGCTTCAAATTTAATTTTTTCCCATGCCTTGAACTTGTCCATATGAGTTTGTGGAACTACTTCATCAACATATTTAAGTGCTTCCACTATTGCAATTCTTTCTTCAAATGGAATAACTGGTGTTTTTTTCTTATAGCTTAAAACATTTTCATCCGTACTTACTCCTACAATCAAATATTCACATTGCTCTTTAGCTTTTTTTAGAATATTTAGGTGCCCAATATGAAATAAATCAAAAACTCCTGTTGTATATCCTACTTTATATTTTTTTGTCATTTTCAAAACCCCTCTCAATTTAGATCTTGCTTTTTATTAACTCCATTATACTTACCATTTCATCATTCAATAGCGCTTCTCCCATCAATGGTGGTATTGCCGGCCAATTTTCATCTTTCCAAGTTTTATCTAGAATTTCAATTGGTGTCTCATATCTTGGAAAAACATGATAATGTACATGTTTATCAAACATCATTAACATCAAATAATTAATAACATCATAGTTGAAAGCTTTCATTAACACCGGTTCAATTACCTTTATAATGTTATTTAAGTCAGCATATTCCTCAGGCTTTAACTCTGAAAACGTAGGACATTCTCTTTTTAAAGAAAGAATTCCAGCTCCAATTGTGGCCTGATGCGGTCTTAAGGACCATATCCAGTGCTCGGACTCGTAAATTTTGTACTCATTAACTTTGAATTTTTCTTTGAATTCATTCAAGATACACATTTTAACCCCTCCATTTTATTATTTTCTTTATACTTTTCTTAACTTCATTTGGTAATATCCTAGAAGCTATCCTTTTTATCAATGGTGGTTTAGGTATACACTTATCAACAGCTAAATCAAAACGATCACTATTTATGTTTTTGAAAAAGTCTTCATATTTTACGTGTTTTTTAGCTGGATGATTAAGTTGGCCGTTACTTTTGATAACAAAGTCTAAATCTACTTCTTTTAAACTCATTGTTTCTGTAAGTCCTTTTAGTATCTCTTGGCCTTTCGGAGTATTAACAAGAATAACAGATATCCCTTTATGAACATCATCTTCAGGATATAGTTTTTCAACACCCCAAAAGTCTGCCATTGTTATGTCAGAAATCCGCTCCGAATTAGCATATTGACAATTATAACAAGATGGACGGTAAAATAATCCACTATGATATCCCTTTAGGTATTTATCTTCATTTGAATTCATAACCAGTTCTTTTTCACCGGCTTTTATTTTTACATTTCGAGAATTCCATTTGCCATTTTTATCTAGCACTTTATGACGGAAAGTAAAATCTGATATTTTCCCTTTATTCTTTTCTTCAATATATTTCATGTATTTATCAAAGATGTTTTGACTCGGTACCCCATGGCAGACTAGGTCTAAACAAAATAGATTTTCGTACTCTTTTCTAAGAAACAGTCTTAGACCGGCAACCTGACAAGGAGTTCCTGTGAATAAAACTTTTTTCCTTCTTTTTAGAAAAGTTTCTGCTTGTTTAAATGAATTATTTATATCACTTTGAACATATTTAGATTTTCTGTATTTTTTAGCTTCTTCGATAGATCCGGAATAAGAATGAATAACTTTAAATCTATCATCATATTGAACACCAAAGATAGCAAAGTCTTTTTTGCAATAAGTGTCAATAACTGATGTAAATACTCCTCCAGATGCACTAGCCATCAACGTATCTACGTTTTTATTTGCAGCATAGTAAGCCTTTGGTAGACCATTAAAGCTAATATCTATCTTTTTCTTTTGCACAAAGGGGCAGACTTTTTCACATAACCCACATTCTATACATTTTTCTTCATTTTTAAAAGGATAGGTAAATCCTTTTTTATCTTCAATCATCGAAATACAGTCTGTAGGACACACTTGTTCACAAGCTTGACATCCACAACACATCTCTTCATTTTTAGAATCTAAATAAAACAATTTATCACCTCGACTTATAAGCTGCTTCTTTTATTAGTCTTGCTTTTAATAATAGTTGTAATTGCCTTTCTGATTTCAACAAAATCTTGATATTTCCAAAATATTGCCGCCATAATGATATTAAACAACAAACTTACAACAACAACTTCAATTATAAAACCACTCAGTCCAGCTATTGAGATAAATGAAACAACTAGCTTCATTAAAAAATATAGTCCTATAAATAACCCGGCAAAGAAGAAGTATCTAAAATAGTACCTCAAAGGACTTTTTTCAAACCCATTTCGATAGACAAGTATAGGATCAACGATTCCGGTAGTAAGTAATCTAGCTATAGATGTAGCAAAAAATATACCGGCTATTCCAATTGTACTGCCTAACCAAAATGAAAGTATGACATTTATAATAGCAGCTGCTAAAGGCGCCCATCTTCCTTGGACAAATAAACCCATTGTCACTCTGTAGGTATAAGCTGTGAAGTGAACACTGTTTACATAGAAATGAAGAACAATTGCAAATACCACTAAATCTGAAAAAATATAGGCTTCCCCTATCCATAAAACAATGAGCTTGTTAAAAAATAAATATAAACCTACTGCACAAAATCCATACATCCAGGCAGATACAAAAAATATCTTATTGAAAGCTCTTTCCTTCGTTTCCTTGGTTCCTACAGCGTTTAAATTCCCTACACTTGCAGTAAAACCATTCATAATTTGCCCAACAATAGCTGTCAGTGCTGTAATAATAAGGACATAGTTTGAATTAAGCCCTACTGCAGTAATTCCAATAATTGCTGAAATAATAATATTATCTGTTCCGTTTAATACCACTGATCCAAATTTATATAAAAATAATGCCTTAACATTAGCAAATATTGAAGACTGTTCTTCTTTTTCAAGACTTTTTACCTTTCCTTCTTTTAAAAACGGATACATCTTATCCGCTTTTCTAGAGACATAAATATTGTTCAGTAATGTAGTTATTATCTGTATTACTAAAAATATCAGATATTCACCTGTTAACCAAAGGAACATTATTTGAGCTACTGTTTGTCCTATTTTAAATAGTTGTTGATAAAACAAAACAACATAGTTTTTTTGATCTGCAGTTATTATCGATTTCTTATACACAAAAAAATATGAGATGGAAGTGTTTAATAAAAACAAGATATATATCAAAATAATACTTTCGTTTATATTAGGTGCATCTTTAATAATATAATCCATAAAAGGTATTACCAATAAACCGACAATGAACACGAATAGACCAATAGCCTTATAAGCCTTTGCATATAAAGCCATCAATGACTTTATCTTCTCTTTGTCATCCATCGCCAAAGGCTTATACATGCCATAAATTATAGCATTACCTATACCCAGTTCAGCAAATGAAAGTAACATTAATATGTTGGTAAAAAGTCCATTTATCCCTAAGTATTCAACACCCAAAACATAAATAAAGATAGTTCTGCTTACGAAACTTAATATTATGTTTATCAATTGACTTACTAAGCCAAAAGAAGCATTTTTTGCTGTATTAGCTGTTCTTGAGTTTTGCAATTATTCTCACCTTAATTCTCTGCATATTTGCCTAAGTCTATATGAACAACATCATGTCCACTATTTCTTTTTTCTTCTGGAGGTAATTTCATATAATCTCCGTATAAACTTTTCAAAATAACCTCCCATTTATCTGGAGCCATAAACTGATGCCCTTCGAATTCTAAATAAGTTCCTTCTCCATATACATCAATAGGAAAAGTTTGTTTTCTCCAACCATATTGGCTTGAAAAGTTAGTGACGTAGTTACTATCTCCACCATTCTCATATCCGTAAATATAATCTATTAGGCTATCATAAAATCTTAACGGGATCAGAAAAGTAAGTGGTCTTAAAATCTTAGCTACTATTCTCTTATTTTTACTCATGTGCTCAATGTGACCATTTCGTATAGTTCTTAAAGTTAAAACTTTTTTCGCACAATTAACTCTAAAATCTAATTTTTTGTCATTTTTATCTTTTATTTTGTCTAGTGGAAATATGTCAATAAATATTCCATGATGCATATTGTAGTCTTTTAGGTGTCCTTCTATAAATTGCGTTCCGTTTAATCTAATTTTCGTTATATATCTTGGGTACTCAGGATCTGTTTGGAAGTTCTGAACAAAGTATTTGTCACTTTGGTCTTCAGCTAACAAATATATTAATTTATTATAGTCATCCCTCATCATACCTATGTCAATATCATCATCCCAAGGAATAAATCCTTTATGCCTTATAGCACCTAATAAAGTTCCTCCTACTAAATAATAATTTAAACTATGTTGCTTGCACAATTCATCAATGTATTTCAATATTTCTAGCTCTAGTTTTTTTAATTTTTTAATTTTATTATTATCCATGATTTCTCCTTAACTACAAATTATTTCTACTAAATAAACGCTCTATGCTGTATATGTTTAAAGACTTTTGAATTTTTCGGAACTTTCCCTGCACACCAACACCTTTTGCAAAGCTTCTAATACAACAAATCGTTTCCTAGTTTTTCTTATTTCGTCATATTTACTATATGGTATTTTCTTATTGCTAAAAAACATAAAAAGCATTGTTTTCTATAGGAGCATTTGTGACCTAGTCAAGCAAATCTTGTAAAAACATTCTTAATTGTTCCTATGCTTTTATTCGCATGAAATCCCGCATTCTTGTTGACCTTATAACAATTCAACAAAATCTTATCTATATTATTTAAATGCTTATTTTTCTTTATTTCACCTATAATACTATCTAACTTTTTTGTTGTGTCAAACAAGTAAATTTCTTTATTTTCAAGTGAACTATAGAATAAAGCACTACTAACTCCTAATAATACCCTGAAATACATTCTCATTGTCATATCAGCTAATTCATACTCTTTTTTATTTTTTAGATAAGATAACCGTTTCTCATAAGCATAAATGATATCTAATCTTTTAAGATTAAATTTACTATTCATAATGCTATTGGGCCTTGTAAGATAATGATGTAGTTTGCTTTCATTAACAACAACCTTATCTGCATTATATAAGACTTCATGTATTAGTGCCTCATCTTCATGAACGATTCCCTCGTCAAATCTTAGACTTTGAAAATTTTTTTTCTTAAATAGCTTGTTCCACATTACCACAGTATTTAAATATGTCTTTCTATCATACAGGTTTTTTATTGCATTCTTACCGGTAAAAACCAAATAATTTTCACTTCTATAAGGAGTACCCTCCATTCCTTCAAGGTCCTCTACAAATCCGCATTGACTAATATCTGCATTATGTTCTACCATATGTTTAAATAGTACTTCAATAAAATCTGGTTCAACCCAATCATCACTATCTATAAAACAAATATATTGACCATTAGATTGGTTTAATCCAGCATTCCTAGCAGATGATAATCCTCCATTTTTTTTATGGATTACAGTAATTCTACTATCTTTTTTTTCCCATTCATCACAGATGCTTCCTGAATTATCTTTAGATCCATCATCTACCAAAATAATCTCTATTTCTTTATAGCTCTGATTTACTATGCTTTCAATACACTTATTTAGGTATTCTTCAACATTGTAAACCGGCACGATTATAGTAACCACCCTAACTCCTCCTCAAACTTTTATAATTTTTTTGTTTTCCAGTTGAAAATAGTATTATAAAAAACAATACCATCACTGATGGATACGATAAAAGGCTATACGCTAATATAGAGTTGAAAATAATATAAATCAAATGAATATACAAACAAAAATATACTATTTTTTTCTTTTTTAAAAATGCCTTCTCTAATAAACCGCTAAATCCCGCTAAAAATACTGAACCTACTATAATGCCGAAGTAACCAAAATCTCTTATAAATGGATATATTACTGTTGTCAATGCATTGAAATATCTCCCGGGTCCTATTTCATAAAAAGGCTGAGTACAAATATTTATATAATACGAAGCTATATGAATATCTAACCTAAACAAAAGCTTAAGTATCAATGTTATAGGTTCCGTTATAAAACCTAAAGTGGCAGCTCCCCACAAATAGTTATTTAAATCAAATGTTTCTGGATTATTTAATATATAATCTAAAAAAGAAAAAGGACCGGCATAATAACTAATTAAACTATAAATAAAATTATCGCTACCACGCTTTAATGTGACATAAACCATTGTGCTAATTAATATTGCAATTAATCCGTATGACATCTTACGTTTTAATTCCTTATTGACAATAATTTTTTTAGAAAACATGTGTGCAAATAAATAATACATGATTAGTTGTAAAATTTGGAATCTGCCGCCAAATACAAATGTATATATAATAACATTAATTATTGCGCATACTGTTAAAAAAGGTGTCTTTTTTTTAAAAGCAATATTAATCATTGCTAATAATACAGTAGCTTGAAATATACCGCGAATAATAGTTTGAGCAATAAACTTATCAAATCCTCCAACCAATACATCACTTGAGACGAACGCATAGCTTCTAATAGCTAGAAAACCGTAATTACTAATTATGTGATATGCATTTAAAATAATAGGAATCATAAATATCCAACTAATTATATTGCTAAAATATATTAGTTTATATCTAAATTGATAATTGATATCTTCAGTTAAGATATCAATTTTAAATCTTTTTTGAGAAAATAAAAAGTACATCAAATTAAAAAACAGTATAAATGTTAAAATGTATAGATGAGTTTTCAAGGAGGGTGTCCTTAGATTGTTAATACCTAATGTTGATAATCCTGCAAATATACACCATGGTACTGTTAAAACTATATTTGGCTTTATTATTGTTCCATAAACTCTACTCGTTATTATTAAGACCATAACTAATATAGACATATAAACAAATATCATTGGTAGTCACCATCTACTTTCTTATCATAAACATTATATAAACAATAAAATATATTAAATTAACACTCTTTGTGTATAAAATAAATTTTAGTGCTCTATATGATTTATCTTCAATTTGATAGTTATTATCATTATTTTTAAGAACTTCTTTTTCTAGTATGTTTTTTATATATGACTTCTTTTCTTTTATAGTTAAAGGGCAACTACTTGCAAATAAATCTAAAAAACAAGAATAAATATTCTTAATTCTTATATATTGAGCTGAGCAAAGAATCTCTTTAGAATGTTCATTTTCCTTGATTGCATTATGAAGATAGTCATTTGCAGCCATTAGCATTTCATATTTAAGAGGATTGTATCTTTTAGTTAAAGACTCTACATCTCTAATCATATAATGATATAAACACTTTTCTGATATATATAAAGATCTTATTTTAAAAAACACTTCATAATTAAATAATGCATCTTCAGCTATACTTAGGAACTCATTAAAACTTATATTATTATCCTTTATAATACTTGCCTTATATATTTTACTCCATAATGAATTAGTTCTTTCTTGTTTAATTAAATTAGGCAACACTTCTTTTATTTTATCTATGTCATTGAAAGATTGTGCTATAAAATCAGTTGCCGTAATATTTCCCAAGATTATATTTTCTCGATGTATTCCAAACATTATCACATCATAATTAATCTCATTTTGTATTTCCATCAAGCTACTAATTGCATCTGCTTCTATCCAATCGTCACTATCTACAAACATAATAAAGTCACCAGTGCTTACCTCAAGCCCTTTATTCCTTGCAGAAGATACTCCACCGTTTTCTTTATGAACAACTACTATCCTCAAATCTTTTTTTGCATATTTATCACAAATTTCTCCCGAACTATCCTTAGAGCCATCGTTTATTAAAATCACTTCTATATCTTTATAAGTTTGACTTATAATACTATCAATACATTTGTTCAGATATTGTTCTACATTGTAAACAGGTACAATAATACTTACTTTTTTATTGGCCATTTTAAAGCCCCTCTTCATATATTTTAGATAATTTAGTTTCTACATTTTGTTTATCAAATTTTTTTACTGCATCAAGGTTATGAGTTCTAAATTCTTCTATGAACTTATAATTTTGCAATATACTATGGATTGCATTAGTAAAATCTTCGATATCATTGGGTTTACAACTATAACCCGTTACTCGATTTTTAGAGTAATCCACTATTCCATGAACATTAGATGTAATTATCGGTAGCCCACATGCCATAGCCTCCAAAGCAGCCATACCTAAACCTTCTCTCAAAGAAGGAAATGCAAACACATCTGAGGCCTTACATATCTCTGCAATATCTTTTCTAAATCCTAATAAATGTACTCGTTTTTCTATACCTAGTTGTTTGCTTAAGTTTCTTAAATATCCATCTAGTTGACCCTCTCCACAAATTACATAGTGAATATGAGGATTACCAATTTTTGAAATAGCTTTAATAATAACTTCATGATTTTTATTCTTGTTAAGTTCCCCAACCGACAAAACAACAAATGCATCTGTTGGTAAACCTAATTCTTTGCGCTTTAAATATCTGTCGATTTCCACTTTGTTGAACTTATCTATATCAATCCCAACACCCGGTATGTATTCAACTCTTTTAGCCTTAAATTGACTCTTAGCTCTCTCACAATCTTCTTTGTTAATGGTAATCAAAGTATCTGTATATTTAGCAAGCCATTTTTCAATTGGGTAGTAGATGAACCAATTACGAATTGGAGCACCTTTAAAAAAGTGAAAGCCATGTGCTGTATAAAGTACTTTTACACTACTTAGTTTTCTACAGGCTAATCTTACGATTGCCGAAGCAACAGGTGTGTGCGTATGTACTAAATCATATCCTTCTGAAATAATGATATCTTTCAGCATTTTGTAAGCTCTAAAATTCTCTCGTTTAATTGGCGATCTCTGCAATGGTAGTTGATGTATTTTACAACCCATCTCATATATTTCATGCTTAACTTCCTGTTCTATATTAAAAGCAACATCCACTTGATGTCCTTCATCAATAAGCATCTTAATGTGGGGAATTAAAAATGCATTTACTGTATTTGAAATTGTTGTTACATATAATATCTTCATTCCTAATTCTCCAATCAAAAAAAATTAATCTATCTTCCTCACCGGAACCCCAACATATGTCCCAGGTTCAGTAATATCCTTAACCACCACCGCACCTGCACCTACTTTGCAACCACTGCAGATGTTTACGTTACTGCTTATAACACTTCCTATCCCTATCCATGTACCTTTGCCTATACTTACACTCCCAGCAGTTCTTACTCCAGGGGATATATGTACATAATCTTCAATAACATTGTCATGATCCAAGCTAGCACTTGTGTTGATGATGCAACCCTTGCCGATTCTAGTAGAGCTATTGACAACAACTCCCGCCATTACTGCGGTACCCATGCCGATCTCAACCTCAGTACCAATAACTGCACTAGGATGAATCAGCTTAATCACTGACATTCCTTCTTCTTCTAACTTCTCTTGAATCTTCTCCCTCGTTGTATTGCTTCCAATAGCAACAAAGAAATCAGCTTCATCTTTATATGTAAAAGCATCAGCAGTTTTACCGATGACTTCTAACCCTATAGATGTCTTAATAGACTCGTCATCATCGAGGAATGCGATGCTTTGCCACTTATTCATTTTTATGGCGATGTCAGCAACAACCTTTCCATGTCCACTGGCACCAATAATAATCAGCTTGTTTTTCATGAACAGTACATTCCTCTCTGAAATAGTTTATTAATGATTGTACTTTAGCTATCTGAATGGTGAACTGAACCTCTAAACGGCTCCATCGTAACTGATGTATCCGAACTGATACCTTCCTTAACAAAAACCTTCTTTATAGTAAGAAAAATAATCTTCCAATCGCCTATAAAACTAACATTATCTACATACTCAACATCAAGATTGAATTTATCTTCCCAGCTAATCGCATTTCGACCATTGACCTGAGCATGTCCTGAAAGACCGGGTCTCACTTCATGTCTTCTCTTTTGATATTCATTGTATAGCTCCAAGTATTGAATGAGTAACGGCCTCGGCCCCACAATGCTCATATCCCCTTTAACGATATTGAACAGCTCCGGAAGTTCATCTAAAGAAGTAGATCGCAGCATCCTACCAAACTTAGTAAGTCTAACTGAGTCAGGTAGTAGCTCACCATTTTCATCTATTTCATCTGTCATAGTTCTAAACTTATACATGGTGAAAATCTTCTCATTAAGCCCTGGCCTTTTCTGCTTAAACAGTACTGGACTACCCAGCTTCAATCTAACAAGAATAGCAACGATTATAAGTACAGGACTTAAAACGATAATTGCCATCAAAGACAAAATGAAGTCCATTGGTCGTTTGATAAATCTTCTATACATAAAACACCTCTTGATAATAAATTAAATGCAAAAACTTTTTACCACTAAGGGCACGAAGGGCTCTAAGTAAAAACACAATAACAAATGCTTTAACCACTAAGAACGTGAAGGGCTCTAAGTAAAAATACAATAACAAATGCTTTAACCACTAAGAACGTGATGGGCTCTAAGTAAAAAGCGATAATAAATACTTAAACTAAGCAAAAACTATAATACCACTCGCTTATTCCATTTTTTAAATATCTATTATTGAAGTTTATCAGCAAACTAAGAGATATATCCGACAGCTTCATATTTATTTTAAGCAATTGATATTATGATTGAGTTCTACGCCTACAATTATATTTTCAAAATATGCATCCTTGATTTTCTGTTTAAACCCTTGATTTTACTGCCTTACAGCTTCTTTATCCTTTCAGCATACTCACGTCGCGCCCGATTATGCTAAAAGGATGAATTTATGCAACATATTGTATTCCGAATTTTACTACATGCCACATCTTGCGGTTTGTATCCCTTCACCATACTCACCTCGGCAAATATATCCAATCAGAAAGTCAGCAGTTACTCACTCTACATAGGCTACAAAATCTCTGTAATTATTAATTTTACTCGTTCTAAGCCTGTAGCCTGACTATTATTTTGTTTTTATATCTCTCATACGATAGTGTGTATTCGTGGTCCTTCCTACTCTCTCGAGAATACCATTATCAATCATTGCCTTTAATATTTCACGAGCGCGTCTTTCTCCAAGGTCTAAAATAACTTGAGCTTCTTTTGTTGTAATTTTATTTTGATGTAATTTGAGATACTCCAAAATCAACTCTTGATACTCATTAGATATTAAAATTTCTTCACTAACTTCTTTCTGTGTGGCAACATCCCTATACAAACTCACGTCCACAAAATCGCCTTTTTCAACAATCTCGGGTTCTTTCAAGCCTCTATCTTTACAGCTCGATTTGATTCTGCGGATGCCACTGCCCCACTGCTCGATATAGTTCAATTCCTTAAAAACCCTGGCGATCACTTTGTTTCGGATTTCAGAGCGACCCTCAAGAATATCCTCTTGCGTTAAAGTACTAGGAAACCCGCCCGGTGAAACAACATTGATGATGTCATCATAAATACCAATCTTTATATCCCTACCGTCATTCGAATAATCTCTATGAACAACTGCATTGACAAGGCTCTCTCTAATGGCTTCCAAGGGAATTTCATATTGATCTTCTCGTTGCAAACCTTTGATTTCGCTACTCAGTTTGATGTAATTCTTAATGAAATTTTCAGCATTCTCAAGCTGCGCAAACACATCACTGTTATATTCTTTTCTATCCAAAAATACATCCATAGTGGATCCTTTGAACCTGCTACACTTCATCCTGACGTGTTCAAATCTGCCGAGCAAAATCAATAATCCATTGGATGGATAGATTGTGTTATTGTCTTCAATAACCAACTTTAGATTTTTCATCACTGGTTGGTCTAACACTTTCCCAGCCTGAGCAAACCTTGCTTCTAATGAAGAAAGATCTAAAGAATCAAGATCCACTTCCCTATTGGCTTCCTGATCAAAACTGACATTCATCCGCTGTCTTTCCAGTTCAAGAATATTTTTATGACTTGCCTTGCGATTCGTTGCCCCTACTCTGATGTAAACACCTTCGTTCTTGCCCTTGCCTTTTAAATAATAGGGTAATAGATTGCCTCTATAGACTTCAATAATCAGCAATAAATGGTCATCAATCGTTGTCGTATAGATATCGGGAAGAACAGCTGGATAACATGTTTCATAGATGATTGAAGCCACTTTATCCCTTAGTTCAAAAATATTTTCGTCAGGTTCAAGTCCAATGATTTCACCTTGATCGTTAACACCGATAATCAGCTTGCCTCCACCAGTATTGGAAAACGCAATGATCGTCTTTGCTAAAGTATTACTGTTTGGCAACTCGACCTTAAACTCTATTGTCTTACCTTCACCATCTTGTATTGATTTCTGCAAGCTCATTTTGCGCCTCCTTCCTACTTATGTTTCTTCGGCACTCTTCGGCACTCTTCGGCAGCTATTAATACTATAACATATCCTCAAACCTTTGAGAAAGCTTCATCTCTTATTTCTTAACTTTATCTATGCCACTCATTTCTAAAGACATCGAATTCGATGTCTTTAGAAAAAAATATTTTATATAAATCCTAATTACTCTGTGCTCCTTCGTGCTCTTTGTGGTTAGCTCTTATCTACACCGCTCCGGCACTAACATTTTCTTCAAAAAGTTCTAAAACCAAATCAGCTACCCTTTTCAAGTCCATATCCGTCATTTTTGTATCGCTTGGCATGCAGATCCCTCTGTTGAATATATCCTCAGCGCAGCTTAGACCTTCCTGCACCGTAAAAAACGGATACCTTTCAAACACAGGCTGGGTATGCATAGGCTTCCATATATGCCTAGAATCAATGTTTTGTTTTTCCATAGCGCTTATGATATTTTTTACGCTAATTTCGCTATCCTCTTTCAGCGTCATACAGGTAAGCCAGTAGTTCGATTCTCCAAAGTCAGCAATAGGCATCATCTCTATTTCATCGATATCCTCAAAAGCTTTTTTGTAGTATTCATAAATGTACTTTTTCTTGGCGATCCTCTCATCAAGGACTTTCATCTGGCCTCTGCCAATTCCTGCTACTATATTGCTCATCCGATAGTTGTACCCTATCTCTGTGTGAAAGTAGTAAGGCCTATCATCTTTTGACTGCGATGCCCAAAACCTGACTTTCTTTTTCGCTAACTTATTTTTCGTAACCATCATGCCCCCACCAGAAGTCGTGATTATCTTATTCCCATTAAAGGAATATACTCCGATATCACCAAAGGTTCCAGTCTGCACGCCTTTATAGGTAGCACCAAGGCTTTCAGCTGCATCTTCAAGAACAGGGGTGTTGTGTCTTGAAGTGATGTTTAATATTTTATCATAATCTGCCGATTGACCATATAGGTTCACCGTTACCACTGCCTTTGGGTTAGGGTACTCTTCGTATGCCTTTTGCAATGCTTTTGGGCACATGTTCCATGACTCATATTCACTATCTATAAATACGGGGGTTGCTCCAAGATAAACAATGGGGTTACATGAAGCTGAAAAGGTAAGAGACGAGCAAAAGACGATATCTCCTTTTTTGACTCCAAGATATTTTAGCCCCAAATGGATTGCCGCGGTCCCCGAGGACAATGCCACTCCGTAACCTGCACCTGTATAGTCGCATACATCTTTTTCAAATTGATCGACATTCTCACCCAATGGTGCTATCCAGTTAGTATCAAATGCCTCAGTAATGAACTCCATCTCAAGTCCCGACATATGGGGTGAAGCGAGATGAATTCTTTCATAGTTGTTTTTCATTTCAATCAATACTCCTCAATATTAAATTCTTCCTTTGGATTTTTCCATGACAACATGCACCCTGCATGCTGAAAGATATAAAACTGAGCGTGGAATTAAATTGGGGGGTTGATTCCAAAGCCTGCATTACATCGGTAAATACCCTTTATTGCATATTCATGCATTCAAGTTTTATTATTCCCATATTTTTACCTTGTAAATTATATCATACCTTGTAACTTAATTGTTAAGTAATTGTAAAAAAACTGGTGGAAATACCTACACGTTTGGGGTAGTTTTGGGTGGTGAGGCTGTGTTCGGTGAGTCGGGAAAAACATGTTAAACAGTCGTTGGGCAATCGGGAAACGGTTGGGAAACAGTCGTATTAGTCGCAAAGCGACTGTGGGACGCAGGGCTTCGCCCTACGGGAAATGACTGCTATGCAGTCGAGAAATGAGACTCCGTCTCGTAAAAAAGTTGTAAGCTTTAAGTAATTAAAAGGTTTTTCCTGACCAACTGACCAACTTTCCACTTTCCACTTTTCCCGCGACCAAAGGGAGCATCCCACGTGAGCGAAGCGAACCTTTAACCATTGTCCCACCATGGTTTAACTATTATCCGGGAAATACTGTGTTCGGTGGGTCGGTGTTCGGTACTCGGTCAGGCGGGTTCACCCTAAGCTTCGAATTTACTTAAGCTTTTAAATAAAAAAAAGCGGAAGCATTTTTTTGAAAGGGCTTTCATAATTTGCTTCCGCCTAGGTGTAACTCGATAAAATTATAACACCTTATGGTGCGATATTTATATTTTTTCACTTAAATGTATAAAACCTTGCCCGAGCCGTTCTTTTAAGATGTCGATGATGTTAGGATCAAACTGTGTCCCTGCATATTTAACAAGCTCCTCAAGAGCTTCCTTCTCAGCCATGGCCTTTCTATACGGCCTGTCGTTAGTCATGGCGTCATATGCATCGGCTATGGCAATTATCCTGGACTGTATCGGTATTTCCTCTCCCTTAAGGCCGCTTGGATAGCCTGTTCCGTCCCACCTTTCATGGTGGCAGCGCACGTAATGGGCGATTTTCTTAAATTCCTTTACGGAATTTAAGATCTCAAAGCCCACCTCCGCATGGGTGTGTATCTCGTCCATCTCCTCAGAATCAAGCTTGTCCGGCTTGTCCAATACCCTGCAGTCTACGGCGATCTTTCCTATATCGTGGATGAGCCCCACTATCCTAAGCTCATTAAGGTCGTCCACGGAAAGCCCTAGGTTCCTGCCAATCAATACGCAGAGCCTGCTTACCCTCCAGGAGTGTTTTTCTTCCCTTATGTTCTTTTCATAAAGTATCTTTATCACTATTTCGATCGTCTTGTGCCTCAAGCTCTGCTTTTGAGTAAACTTGTTGCGGTTCATCTTCTCCCTCGCGGCGTTTACCGTATGGGCGAAAGGCTCCTCTAGGTTTTGCCTGGTTTCCCACCCAAAAGAGACTGATATCCTGCTGTCTGCCAGGGTTATCTTATCTATGGCTCCCTTTAGCCGTTTTACTATCTTTGCCACTTCTTCTTCACCGGCGCCGGCAAACACGCCTGCGAACTCGTCCCCTCCGTATCTGGCGATCACGTCGTCGGTTCTGCATTCGTTCTTGAAGATTTCAGCCATCTGCTTTAAAATCGAGTCTCCGACGTCAAATCCGTAGGCTTCGTTTATGAGGCTCAGTCCATTGATATCAAACACCAAAAAACTAAGGGGATATATCTTGTTCTCGTCCCAAATCTTAATTACCTGATCTAAATAAGCTCTGCTGTATAATCCTGTGAGCCCGTCGATATCCGGTATCGGCCCGCTCACCAGATATGGTTTGCCGTAATCTCTATTGCCCATAGCACACACCCTTATTTTTCAGACAACCCGCCTTTTCTTTTAATTTAGGTTATCATACATTGTTTTAAATATAAAATCTGCATTAACTGTAAATAATGCACGCTTATCTGTAATGATTTTATATAAAATTGGTAGATTTTATATGTATTGTTTGTTAGAATAAATAACTAAGTTTATTGTATCATAATTATCAAATATAGTGATTATGATTTTTTAGGGGGATGTATCTTATGATAGATATTCACAGCCATATGATCTATGGCGCTGACAAGGGGCCTAAAACCCTGAGGGATTCATTGGAGATGGCAAAGGCCGCCCATCACGCAGGTTTTACAAGCGTGGTATGCACGCCTGGTTACCTGGAAGGCTCCAAGAACTTAAATAGCCTGGAAGAAAACAAGATCGCATTTAGAGATATAAGAAAAGCCCTTGATAATTCAAATGGGGCTCCTGAGCTTTATCTGGGAAGCGAGATTTATTACGATCTAAACACGGTGGAGGCCTTAGAAGAAAAAAAAGCCCTATCCTTAGGGGGCAGCAAATACGTGCTGGTTAAGATACCTTCTAAGCGGATGCACTTTCCCAATCTGCTGAACTACGTCTTTGAGCTGGAAATTGCCGGATACTCAATAATCTTAAGCAATCCGGAAAGATGCGACTTTATCCTGGAAAACCCAAATCATCTGGCATCTCTTATAAAAAGGGACGTGCTCATACAGATGAACCTGTTTTCTATATCAGGCGTTTACGGCAATGGGGTAGAAAAGACTGTCAAGACAATGCTCGACCACAACATGGTACACATTGCGGCCACAGACGCAAGATCGGTCAGAGATTATGACGATGCATCAAAGGCATTAAAGCAGCTTGAAAGGCATGTGGGTAAGGATCTACTTGAGGAGCTGGTATTTACCAACCCTAAAGCTATAATATCCAACGAGATATTGTACCCCCAAGATCCTTTAAAGGTTAAAAAGAAAGGCCTCTTGTCTCTGATAAAGGGCATCGGTTAAAAAAACCGCCTTGAGCTTAAGTTATAAGCCCAAGGCGGTTTTGTCATATCTGCATCATTTTCTTAAGTTCATTTATCTTTTCTCTAGATACCGGGATAGGCTCGGACCTTTCTTTTAGCTTGACTGAAAAGCTGTTGCACCCGTTGTAGATTATCTTTTCAATTTTGGATACGTTTATTAGAAAGCTCTTATGGCATCTGTAAAAACCCATGTGCCCAAGCTTTTTCTCCCATATATTGAGAGCTCCCCTTTGCATGTATTCCTCCCCATCCGCACTAAAATGAAGCATGCCTTTTCTGATCTCTATAAAGCTCATCTTATCAGGCTCAAGAAGGTTTATCTCATCACCTGCCCAAATGGCGATTTTCTTAAGCTTCTCCAAAGCCGGGTCTTTTGGGCTTTCATCTTGCTTTGGCATGCTTTCAGCCCTGTGCTTTCCTATTGCCAATGCGATGCTCATCTTAAGATCAAGGTCGTTAACCGGCTTTGCCACGCATCCGTAGGCATTGGTGGAAATGGCTGCATTTATGATTGTCTTTTCGTCCCAAGTTCCTGATAAGAAAACCACCGGGATGTGGTGACTTTCATTTATCAGCCGGGCTGTATTTATGCTTCCTGGAATCTCCATATCCATCAGGACCAAATCGGCTCTGTCCGCATTTAAAAATTCAAGGGCCTCTTCTGTGCTTTCAACAGCAGCTGCCAGCATCCAGCCGAAATCTATTATATTTCTTTGGATTTCAAGGGATGTTCGCAAATCCCTCTCTACCACCAATATCTTCGTCCTTTTCATTTTCCTACCTCCCTGCGTTTTATCCCAGTTTCCGTTTTAGCTCCTGCTCTACATATGCATTATATTATAGCGCTATCAATATTCCAGTAATATGATACTATTAGTGTAATTTAGATTTGTTCGCGTATAATCATTTGCATAAAAAAACAAGCCTTTGGAAATAGTTTAGAACTAAATTGAAATTTTTACCTGACCGCCTTTTGATATCCCGGTCTTTTTGATATAATTATCTCCACGGTAAATTTAATTCCAATTTTTACATTTAAATTGGGGGGTAACTGTAAAATGTCATAACGTATTATATCATCAAGGTAATATTCAAATCTACTTTTTTAGGTTCATGGCATTTTAAGCCTATATTTATTATATACCCCTAGAGCTTGAAGTTTTCACTCCTATTTGGTAGATTTTATATGCAATCAGTGCTAAAATGTTATACGTGTGTTTAAAATATCAAAAACGAATAAACAATGAGATCAACAATATATCAGTAGAAAGGATTTAAACAATGGAAGAAAACATGGAAATGATGGATCAAATCGACCTTAAACAGCTCTGGGGAATGCTAAAAAGCAATTTTCTGCTTATACTTAATATCACTCTTGTGGCTATGATCATAGCAGCCCTTTTCAGCTTCGTGATACTGGACAAGCAGTATGAAAGCTACACCACCCTGCTGCTGGGAAGGCCCATTGATTATCAGGGATCCACAAGCGGAGAGATTACCTCTGCAGATATAAACCTTAACAGGCAGCTGGTTTCAACATACAGCGAGATAGCAAAAAGCAGAGCGGTGACGTCTCAGGTCATCACGAATTTAAACCTGGATTTAAGCGACGGCGCCCTGGCATCCATGATAAGCGTAAACACCGTAAACGACACGGAGATAATCCGCATGACGGTTAGAAGCACTGACCCCATTTTATCTGCAAGCATCGCAAACGAGATGGCAGAGACCTTCAGTACTTACGTAAGCGACCTTATGCGAATCGACAACATCAACGTTATAGACGTAGCTCAGGCTTCAAATATCCCGGTTGCACCCAGGTCTTCCATGAACATCGCAATCGCCATGGTCCTCGGCCTCATGATCGGCGTATTTGTAAGTTTACTTAAAGAATACCTAGATACCAGGCTTAAGTCCCCGGATCAGGTGACAAGCTTGTCAAGCTATCCTGTTCTTGCGATGATTCCGTACAACCCATCATTGGATCAAGGAGGAAACAAGAAATGAAAAACACTATAGTGACCCAACTGGATCCCAAATCAGCAATATCCGAAGCATTTAGAAACTTAAGGACAAACGTCCACTACACGAACATAGACAATCAGGTAAACCTCCTGCAGATTACAAGCTCCGTACAGGGAGAAGGCAAGAGCACCATAACGGCCAACTACGGGGTGACCTTGGCCCAGTCCGGCAAGAAGGTTTTGATCGTAGACTGCGATTTAAGAAGGCCCCAGATACACAAGATTTTCAACATCTCCAACACAAACGGCCTTTCGAACGTGCTTGTGGGAGACAACAAGATGGACAAGAATATCAAGGACACCAAGGTCCCAAACCTTTTCGTGCTTACAAGCGGGCCCATACCTCCAAACCCATCGGAGATGCTTGACAGCAAGAGGATGAGGGAGCTGATACTCTCCCTTAAAGACCACTTCGACATGATACTTTTAGACTCTCCTCCAATCATGCCGGTAACAGACGGACTTATACTTTCTCAGATAGTAGACGGAACCATCGTAATCGTATCTTTAGGCTCTACGGAAAGAGATGCTTTAAAAAAGACAATGGACTCCCTGGAAAAAATAGGGGCTAATATCTTAGGCACGGTCATCAACAAGGCTTCGTCCAAGGCGGGATATTATGTTAATTATGAGTATGAGTATAAGTAGTAGTAGTAGTAGTAGTCGAAAAACAAGTTTTTCGACTGTCAAACAGTTGTTTTACAGTTGGGAAACAGTCGTTGAACAATCGTAAATGATTTAAGACCTCTGCCGTTTACTATATATCGTTATAACTTGGGTCGGTTTTATTGATCTGCTACG
>NZ_FQTU01000019.1 GCF_900128885.1 Alkalibacter saccharofermentans DSM 14828 | reverse complement strand
CAGGCTGATTTGCTCATACTTGATGAATGGGGGTATCTCCCCCTTCACCAAGAAGGTGCCAGATTGTTGTTTGATATCATTTCTACATGTTATGAGACTAAAAGCGTCATCATAACAACCAATATTGAGTTTGGTAGATGGAAAGGTTTCCTGTTTGATGAAAAGCTAACTGCGGCTATCGTTGATAGACTAGTGCACCATTCTCATATGCTCATATTTACAGGCAAAAGCTACCGCATGATGAATTCATTAATCAAGTAATAAGGTTAGTACTGGCTATTGTATTTTTGATTGCCAAAAGTTGTACTTTTCTATTGCCAAACACACTTCCGGCAATAGTGCTTAAATCCATGAGTGTTGACATGGACCTGACCATATTGTTTATGACGTTTTTAGGCTTTGGATTTGGTGCGATAATGACTATAATAGCAATAATACTCGGCAAAAACAAATATCGAGAAGAAAAAGGCATATATGCTATCACGGTCCCGGGATTTAATATAGGACTTTTTGCATATCCTCTGGTGCAAACAATTTGGGGACTAAGTGGCATGATATACATTATTATGTTTGATGTAGGAAATGCATTCATTGTTTTTGGCAGCAGCTATTTTCTTGCAAAATATTACAAGGAAGGGGATGCTAAGTTCAGCATAGGGTTTCTTGCTAAAATCTTGGGAAAATCAGTTCCATTCATGTCTTACATGATAGGAGTTGCAATGAGCCTGTCCGGACTTCGTTTTCCGTCGATGGCAATGGGCGTTATAGATGTATTAGCAGGAGCGAATATGCCGTTGGCATTGTTGCTGCTTGGGATTGTCATACAGTTAAGAATTGAAGCAAAGGATTTGCGCACAGTAGGAAAGATTATTTTGACAAGGTATACTGTAGGGGCTTTGTTTGGAGTATTATTGTATTTGATGCTTCCGTATAATCCGGTATTGTCCCCCATGTTTTTAATTATGTTTGTGCTGCCTATAAGCATGAGCTCGCTACCTTACTCGGTGCAATTTAATTATGATGTGAAGCTGGTAGGCACGGCAAACAATATGACGATTATACTGAGCTTTTTCATCATTTGGGCAATATCGGCTTTTTCGTTTTAATAAATAAGCAAAATCGATTATTTTGGATGCAAGCAGCATCCTTTTTTTATATTGAATTTAATAGAATGTGACATTTTATCAAGTGAATCTAAAGGTGACATTATCACAAGTTAACAACACAAAGTGAAGTTGTGTCCTTGACAAGACCTTGTAAATATGATAACGTTATTTATGATGATAATGATAATCATTATCATCATAAATAGATTGGGAGGGCGTATGGCATGAAAAAAATTGTCGTAATATATTGGTCAGGTACAGGAAATACTCAAGCAATGGCAGAAGCGGTTGCAGAAGGAGCAAAATCTAATGATGTAAAGGTAGATCTTCTGAATGTAAGCCAGGCTAAGATTGATGATGTAGAAAAAGCAGATGCAGTTGCCTTGGGGTGCCCATCTATGGGTGCGGAAGTTTTAGAGGAATACGAGATGGAACCCTTTGTTGAGAGCTTATCTGGCAAGATCAGTGGCAAGCCAATAGTCTTGTTTGGATCATATGGATGGGGTGACGGTGAGTGGATGGCTGACTGGGAAGAAAGAATTAAACAGCAAGATGCAAACTTGTTAAAAGAAGGCTTGATTATAAATGAAATGCCTGACGATGAAGGCATAAATAACTGCAAGGAACTGGGTTTAATGTTGGCAAAAGAGATTGCTTGAAAATTAGGTGAGATAGAAATGATGAAATTAAAAACCAAGACCGAGATCGCAAATTACATAAATAGAATGTACGAATACGATGATTTTGATCTTTTAATGCATAAAATATGTTTTCATGGCGCGGCTACCATCAATAGAGTAAAACCGTCTTTTTTGATTTGTTTAAAAAACAGTTCATCCTTCAAATTGAAAGATATTTGGGAAAAATACAAACATGAAGTTAAGGAAACGGTGCCTTTTGATTATAAAGAGCTGAAAACATGCAGGGACGGGGTTAACGTCTTGTTCTACAGACGTGACTGGCTCAGTAGAATAATCAATAGCAACAAAGTTTACCAGTACTTGCAATGCAATGGATACAAAGGGGTAAAATCAGTTGAAGATGCCTTAGAGATATTAAGCGACCGTTATTCTAATGGATGCCCTGATGAAATTGGAGTATTCTTAGGCTATCCGTTAGCAGATGTGGTTGCATTTTCATCTGATGACAAACAGTGCAGCATCTGCTCTGGATACTGGAGAGTTTATTCTAACGCTGACAGAGCAAAAAAGATATTTGATGTATATGACATAGCTAGATCAAATATTGTGGATTCACTCGAAAAGGGTATAAAGCCTCAAAAGATAATAGAGCTGGCTTCATAAAATAGATCAAAAAACAACCAAATGAAATTAAGTAGCTGTCAGGATTGTACAGACACCCATTTGTGCTTGAATTTGATTGAATCAAACTGCCCAGGGTAATATTATCTTAAGATAGTTAGGTTGCATTATAAAATCTGGGAGGTGTAATAGTGAAGCTTGCAAAAACAATTGGGTGGATGGGATTGCTGGCCATGACGCTTGCCTTGGCTCAAGGCTTTATAAAAGGTGATTTCTTTGCAGATGGTGGAGAGATCATTTCGAATCCATGGGGAATAGTTTCATTGGTGGACTTGTATGTGGGCTTTGCGTTGTTTTCCTGCTGGATAGCATTTCGCGAAAAGAAATTGTTTGTAACCATACTGTGGATAGCAGCGATGATGATTCTCGGTTTTTTTGCAGGGAGTGCCTATGTAGTCCTCAATTTATACACTAGCAAGGGAGATTGGTTGAATTTCTTTTTAGGTTCCCAAAAAAAGATATTGTTAAAGAAAATATACAATTAAAGAAAATACCTCTCGAATATTGGATTGTTTCTAATAACGAGAGGTATTAATATGCTGATTTTTACTGGAATGTCCTGCCTCCATCCAGCAAGATCACCTGGCCATGGATGTATTCAGACTTGTCTGATGCCAAAAAGCTGGCTAGATAAGCTACATCTTCCGGTTGACCTATCTTTCTTATAGGAATCAAATTTCGTATTTTATTTTTACTCTCTTCATCAGGATAGAGATTTTCCAGCATTTCGGTATGTATGACTCTTGGTGCTATTGCATTTACGTTTATACCTAAAGGACCTAGCTCCTTGGCTAGATTTAAAACCATTGCGTTAAGTCCCGCCTTTGATGCTACGTAATTAAGTCCACCCCCTGTTCCTGTGTAAGCAGAACCGGAAGAGATAAATATTATTTTTCCATATTTGCTTGACCTAATGTGATCGATAAATGCCTTGAGTGTAAAGAATGCTCCATTTAGATTTACATCTAGCACTTGGTGCCAAGTGGCTTCGTCGATATCATCAAGGGGTTGTTTTATTGAAATTCCAGCATTTAAAACCAAGATGTCTATTTTGCCCATGTTTTTTTCCACTTCCAAGGTCGCTGATTTCAAACAGAGAGAATCGGTTACATCGCAGTTGATGAAGTAGGCCCTGCCCCCCTCAGCTTGAATTTCACTTACAGTCTGTTTTCCTTCGGATTCCAAAATATCCAGCACTACTACTTGAGCACCTTCTTGAGCAAAATCTTTAGCTATAGATTTGCCAATTCCACGTGCTGCGCCGGTAATCAGTGCTATACGGTTTTCTAACAACATACCCATCACGGCTCCTTATATTTTATGATTTTATATTAACATAGTTTAGTCAAAAATTAAAAGCATGTGAAATTATGAAGATTGTATTAGGATTATTGTTATGGTACCATATAATATATTTAAAGCACTAAAGTGCAAAACAATTAAGCGGAAAAGACCTACATTAAGGTGTTTTCCTTTTGAGGTGTAATCACGTAAATACAAACGTCAAGCGTTAACAAACTTATTAACAGTAATAGACGAAAAGCTGTGGTCTGAGTCACCTCCGAACAGTCAAAGCTGTAAAATATGAAATACAGATCCACAGTGCTTTTATAAATATATCAAAGATGGAAATAGACACCCAGAGAACCTGGGAGAAAGGAATTAATTAAATCACCATCTAATGATGATTTGATTATACGAGAAAATATGAAAACAATATCTGAGTACGTAGGAAAATACATGGTAAAGTGGTTGACAGTTGCAACTGTAGTGGGCGTTGGAGGTGGTTTTTCTGCAGTTGCATTAAATAAGTCAATCGATTTGGTTTCAAGGATAAGCAATAACTTTCACATAGGCTTGACGCCATTGATTGGAGGAGTTTTAGTTTCGATGATTTATCTTTGGGATAGAAATGCCTCCGGATTTGGAACTGATCACTACATGAATGAAGTGAATCGCCATGGTGGGTATTTAAAAGTGAAGACATTGTTCAGCAAATTAGCGGCTACTGCAGCGACTTTGGGCTTTAATGGCAGTGGCGGGGTGGAAGGTCCTATGTTGGTTATGGGTGGAAGCATGGCAGATGTAGTCTTAAAAATACCCTTTATAAAAAATAAATTCAATAAAGAAGATAGACGGATATTAACAATATGTGGTGCAGCAGGGGCAATTGGGGCTATTTTCAGATCACCCTTAGGAGGGGGAATATTTGTCGTAGAGATATTATACAGATCGTCGCTTCATTACGGAGATTTATTTCCTGCAATGCTCTCTTCTACGATGGGTTTTGTAGTATATAGCATGATATCTAAACCTACACCTTTGTTTCTGATTCCGGATTATCTGCCGGATGTATACAATGTTCCTTTTTTAATCTTGGCTGGAATTTTAGCAGGGATAGCATCTTTAGTATTTATGAGTGTTTTTTCATATAGTAGACAAATATTTAGCCGGATACCGTATTCAAAGATTCACCCGGTTTTGGGTGGGGCATTGACCGGTTTGATTTTATTGGTACTACCTAACGTGGGAGGAAAAGGTAATTTTGTTATACAGGAAATGATAGACATGGATTTTCCTATTATGATTTTGCTTTTGCTTTTTATTGGGAAGATACTGGCCACTTCATTTACAGTAGCCTCTGGAGGGAGCGCAGGTCTTGTCATACCTGCGTTGTTTGTTGGAGCTCTAGCCGGAAATGGAATATCTACATTAGTGGCTAATGGCAATTTAGGTCTTTCATCATCATTGGTAATAACAGGAATGGCGGCCAGTCTTGCCAGTATTGCCAACGTTCCAGTTGCGGCTGCTATCATGCTAGTTGAGATGGTGGGATTGCGCCTTGGTGTTCCAGCTACATTGGGAAGCATCATAGGTTATGCCGTAGGACATAGCAAGGTAATCTACGGTATAAATTCACCTGACCAGTGGCAGTATGAAGAAATGAAAGTGTGGAGAGATTTGGATGCGAAAGATGAAAGCCATTGAATACAGTTATATTATGGCCACTTAGTTTAAATATAGAAAACAGAGTGTTAATGGAGGTGATTGTTTGATAAACTTCTTATCGGTTTTTATGATCTGCTTTATAATTAGTGCGGTTCTGTTATTTTTCTTAGGTGGAATAATTCTTGAAAGCATCTGGGGAGCATTAATGTTCTTCTCGTTTTTGATGGCTATTTTCATAAGCATATTTATTAATCAGGAAGAGAGAATAGAGGGATTAGAGAAAAGGCTTGAAAAAGTAGAGGAAAATCAATAGACGCAGTTAACAAAAAACACGATAACTGCGCCTATCTAGGATTTTATAAGAGCATTGCAAACCCTATCAGGGTGCCTGCAATTATTCCTGCATTGGCTAAATGGCTGTGAAGACCATTTGCCTGGGGAACCAACTCGTCGTTTACGATGTAAATCATCGCTCCCGCTGCAAAGGCAAGAGAACCTCCTATCATAGCGGTAGATATACCGAATACTACCAGACCTATTGTAGTTCCTACGACGGTCATTAAACCAGCACCTAAAGTAAATAGGATGACCTTTAGGCTAGATAAACCGCCAGCCTTTAAAGGACCTGCTACCGCCAAACCTTCAGGGATATTATGCAGCCCTATGGCAAGTGCTATGGACATGCCAAGTTCGGGACTAGCTTCAAGTCCGGCACCTATGGCTAGACCTTCCGGAACGTTATGGAGAGCGATGCCGAAAAAGATCAGATATCCTGTGCGAAGAATTTTTCGTTCTTCATGTATATGTGATGCGTTTTCGACGATCAGTTCATCGCTTGTTGACATATGGGCATGAGGTAAAAATACATCTAGAAGATACATCATGCCGCATCCGAGAATAAAACCTGCGACGACTACAAAGAGCGATTCGCCAAGCTCATAAGCCTCAGGCATCAGCTCGAACAGTGATACGGCTATCATGATTCCTCCAGCAAACCCAAGCAAGGCTGCCATCGTTTTCCTGCCCGGCTTACCGAATAACATTAAAATAATTGCTCCCAATGCAGTGGAGCTGCCAGCAAAAAAACTATAAAGTAAACTTTCCATGTTGCCTCCTTCAAATGATGTAATTAATAATACTTTAATGTATTTATATCAAGGGAGCAAGGGTTTTAAACATATTTGGTATTAAAAATGACATTTTCCAAACGTTAGTGAAGTTTGTTTTTGTTTTAGAAGACTCCAATCGGGTAAAAACTCTAGATTAAATGCGTAAGAGGTGCAACCATGAATAAATCTAGAATTAAAAGAGAAGAAGAAACTGTGGTGGTAATGATTCGGATGTACTGCAAGAAAAATCATGGCCAAATTCATCTATGCGATGAATGCGATGAGCTTGAAGCCTATGCTGTAAGCAAGCTTAGAAAGTGCACTTATGGAAATAACAAGCCAGCCTGCAGCAAATGCAAAACTCACTGCTATAAGCCGGCTATGAGAGAGAAAATCAAGAGAGTAATGAGACACAGCGGACCGAGGATGATCTTTTATCACCCGGTTATGGCAGTTATGCATATATATGAAAAGGTAAAAGGTGATATGGAATCTGTATAATTTCAGCGAAATATTTTTCGTCAATATTTTGGGCAATATTAGTAATAACACTTAAACCCTGAAAGTTAATATGAAATAGAATTCCGTTGGGGGTATTGATTGAATTTATTTGGTTTATAAAGTATATATAATGCGATGTAAATAAAAATAACATACATAAATGACAGTGGTTTCAGTATAATGTAATTATATTGTTTTATTTAAAGCGATAAATCTAAAAGACGAGTGGAGATATAAAGATGAAAAAAAACGTCATATTACTTTTAATAGTTGTGGTTGTTATTTTAATTACAGGTTGTTCGAACGCTCCTAAACCTGAAACTACAGTTGAAGGATTTTTAGAGGCCTCTAAGGAACTAGATATTGTTAAGATGGCTGAGTTCGTGGAGAAATCTGAAATAGAAGATCAAGAGATATTTGATGAATTTGAAGAAATAGAAGAAGGTAGTCTTGAGGCGTCTTTTATGGATTACCTCAAGGAGAATGCTTCAAAAATGACGTATGATATCAGTGGAAGTACTGTAGAAGACGACAAAGCCACTGTCGATGTAGATGTCAAATATGTAGATGGCGGATCTGTTATGAAAGCTACAATTGTCGAGGTGTTCACCAAGGTTTTTGCAGGTGCTTTTGCGGGGGTCGAATACTCTGAAGAAGAGACAAATCAAATTTTCATCAGCGAGCTAAACAATCAAAGGGAAAAAATTACCGAGACATTTGTAGAGAAGAGCATTAGAATAGATTGTGTTCTGATAGACGACAAATGGTACATAACAAATTTAGATACAGAAATCCTAGACGTTATACTATCAAATTTTGTGTCAGTCAGCGAAGAATTGGATGAGGATTTTTCTGACGAAGAGTAGCAGTTGAGGATGGTGCCATCCGTATTGTAGCAAGAGGTAAATGGAAGCAATATATCGGGCATGTAGAGAAAAACCTACAATACCCGATAGTTTTTTAATCAAGCTCTGCATAAACCTTGTGGAGCTTTTTGTTTTTTCTAACTCCAAGCTTTTCAAATGCATCATCTAAAGCTTTTAAGGTCAGATAGATCTTTTCTTCATGGCAGTTTTCTCCCATATGGCCGATTCTGAATATCTTGTTTTCCAGAAAGTCAAAGCCACCACCTATCAATATTCCAAAATCGTCTTTCATAGTATCAAACAGATTCACAAAGGATACCTTCTTTGGCAACAGTATGGTGGTAACTGTGTTTGAAAACCCAGAATGTGCATATAACTCAAAGTCGCAATCGATAAAAGTTTTCCTGACTTTTACAGATATATTCTCGTGGCGGGTTATAAAACCGGGCTCTTCAAGTACATTGAGTACAGCTCGGTGAAGCTGGTGGATGTTGCTTTCCGGCTGGGTGTAGGGGAATGACTTTTTTTTGTACCAGTTTTCCCATATCAGTAGATTGCAGTAAAAGCCTGTTATAGGAGTTTCTCTATTTTTCATGGCATCCCATGCATCAGGGCTGATGCTTAAAATAGTCAACCCGGGAGAAGCAGATAAGCACTTTTGGGATCCGGCTATTACAACATCCATCTTCCATAAATCAGTCCAGATAGGTTCTCCTCCAAAAGCAGATACGGAATCTACAATAGTGAGAATTCCTCTGCGTTTTAATAGAGGACACAGTTTATCTACGGGATTTGTTATTCCGGAAGGGGTTTCGCAGTGTACAAGGGTCGCAAGCTTGAAGCCGGTATTCTCATCTAAAAAATATGATAGTTGCTCAACAGCAATCTGATTTTTAAGGTCGCAGTCATAATATGTTACGTCTGCACCATAGAGCTTAGCAAAATCTCCGAATCCTCTGCCGAATATGCCGTTATTTATGCACAGCACCTTGTCACCAGGCTCGATTAATGAAGCACAGCTTGCTTCAAGTCCAAGTATTCCTTCGCCGTTTAAGATAAGAACATCATTTTGGGTATTAAAGATACTTTTCAAGTTATTGCAAACTCCGTAATAGTGCTCAACAAAGTCTAAATCTAAATCCGGGTTTGTAACAGGGGCGAGAAATGCGTTTTTAACATCTTCACTTATCTCTGTCGGTCCTGGTGTCATTACAAGCTTTCTTTTCAAAGCTATTCCTCCTTATGCGCTGTGCGCATTTACGATTTTTTTTAATGCAGGCAAAATAAATAGCGCCACGCTACCGAATACAAGCTGGGTTATATTTCCCGGAATCGACGTAATAGGTGAGATAAGGTTTCCGTAGAGGATAACCTCTGTTAGATAATATCCTGCAACCATCCATATTCCCCCTGCAATGATAGCCAAAATGTTAAGGTAAAGGCTGTCTGCCGAGTTGTTTTTTGAGTGGGATATGCTTCCTATGATGTATCCCATGATGCCACGGACAACAAAGGTAAAAGGAGCCCATATTGCCCATCCAGACAGTATGTCGAAAAGTCCCATACCGAATGCGCCCGCTATCGCACCTTTGTTTTTACCGAAAAGCATAGCAGAAAGAAATAGTGCCACATTCCCTAGATGTATGAGTCCTCCGTTTATTGAGATTGGAAGACGTATGTTTATGAACATCGTTGAAACGAATACCATTGCTATTAGCAGACCGGTTTCCACCAAGTCTCTGGTTTTGATTGAATTAAAGCTGTTTATTGTCGTTTGATCTTTCATTGTTTCAAACACCTCCGTATTGTTTGCTATAGAATATAACAGAAGTGTCATTGTGTAAATGTGCAGATTTGAGTTTTTGAGCAAGGACAGATGCGAAGAGAACGACATATCATGTTTTATCGATTTATTTTTCGTCTCTTGATTCTAAATATAGAACCAGGTGTATAATCTAGTTGAGAGGGTGTGATTCTATGACATCAAGATTTGGCATAATTAAAGTGAAATATCTTGGAATGTTTCTCATAATTTTTCTGGGTCTAATATTTCATGAACTGTACAAATCGACGGATATTTTTTTGCTGGGATTTTTCAGCCCTGTTAATGAAAGCAAATGGGAACACTGGAAAATGACTTACAGTCCGATGGTAATAGTTGCTGCGCTGGAATATATATTGATGAAGCAGAGAGTAAACAACTACGTGTTTTCGCTGGCTGTGGGTATCGCGGTCTTCCAAATTACGACTTTTGGATTGATTGAAGTTTATGAAATATTATTTGGACACGGAATATTATTTGTCCACGTTATTACCTTTCTAGTGGGTGGTGTTTTTGGTCAATTGGCAAGGTATAAGATTATGACATATACAAAACCTTCAAAAATATTATTCTTAGTCGGGGTATTTTATTTGTTTGTTCAACTGACGGTATTCTTATTATTTACAATTGATCCCCCGAGGATGGATTATTTCAAAGACTCAATTTCAAATACTTATGGAATATTTGAGCTAAGATGAAATGGGAAAATACTTTAGACAAAAGTTCAACACAAGTTGAAATTTGTTGTATTATACTTTTTTATAATATAATTAAAATTGGTATGTTGCGAATATATTAGAGGTGGAAAATGATAAGATTACCAGTAAGGCAGCTAGTGGAAAGGGTAATGCGCAGCGGAGATATAGACGGTGGTTACGTTTCTCGAGATAGGATGCTGGAAGGGGCCATAGCTCACAGATATCTGCAAAAGAAAAATAAGGAAATAAACGATTCATACCGAAGCGAGGTTGCGCTGTCGGTAGAATATGAGCATGAAGATCTCATCTATTCCATAGAAGGACGAGCAGATGGAATTTTTATTAAAGAAGGTATATGCTTTGTAGACGAAATTAAGACTACGCGTATAAATGTTAAAACACTAACTGAAAATCATGACCTCACCCACTGGGCTCAAGCGAAATGCTATGGCTATATTTTTTGTGCACAAAATAAAATGGCAGAGATAGGTATTCAACTTACATATCACAATATAGAAGACAAAGAAACAAGGACCCTCGCAGAGATATTTGGAGCTGAAGAGCTGGAAAATTTCGTAAAAGTTCTTGTAGAAAGATACTCCAAGTGGGAAAGGCTGTCACTGGACTGGAAAGAAATGCGAAACCAATCAATTAAAGGTCTTAAGTTTCCATTTGATTCATACAGACGAGGTCAAAGGGCATTGGCAGTGGCTGCATACCGTACAATCGAAGGAAATGCAAAGATTTATGTTCAAGCGCCGACAGGTATTGGAAAGACAATATCTACACTTTTTCCTTCAATAAAGGCTATGGGCGAAGAAAAAACGGGAAAACTGTTTTATTTGACCGCAAAAACAATAACCAGGCAGGTAGCAGAAGAAGCTTTCGAAAAAATGAGGTCACAAGGCCTTAAGATTAAGACTATAACACTGACGGCCAAAGAAAAAATCTGTTTTATGGAAAAAACCATATGCAAGCCGAATTATTGCAGGTATGCCAAAGGACATTACGACAGGGTGGATGATTGCGTGTTGGAAGCATTGAGGGAGTGGGATGAATTCTCTAGAAATGTGGTTGAGAAATGCGCTCAAAAGCACATGGTATGCCCCTTTGAGCTGTCATTGGATCTTTCCTTGATGTCTGATTGCATAATATGTGACTATAATTACGTGTTCGATCCGAGAGCATACTTAAGAAGATTTTTTTCAGGAGGAGAAAGTGATTATGTATTTCTAGTTGATGAAGCCCACAATCTGGTGGACCGTTCCCGAGAGATGTTTTCCGCTTCAATATCAAAAACTGAACTATATGGGATAAAAAAGGAGTTCAAAGGTCAAAACAGTCTATTGGATAAAATATTAAAGAATATAAACAAGAGTTTCTTGGATTTTAGCAAAAAGTGTGAGAACGGAAATTTGATACAATGGGATAGGCCTGATGACTTCTTAAAATTAATGGAGAATTATGCGGCGATTTGCGAACAAATGTTAAAAGAAAGAAATAGCTTGTCGGAAGAAGGAGAATTTTTGAAAGTCTATTTTTCAGTTTTGGGATTTTTATCTGTTGGTGATTTATACGATGAGAGATACGTGACGTTTGTACAGACTGATAGAAGAGATGTAGTCATAAAGCTGTTTTGTATCAATCCGAACCGACTTTTATCAGAAGCTTTCGATAGAGGGAAGTCCTCGGTACTGTTTTCTGCCACATTTACACCTCTAGGATACTTTAAAGACCTATTGGGTGGAGATGAAGAAGATAAGGTTATGTCTTTGGAATCTCCTTTTGACGAGGACAACCTGTGTATTATAGCCGCTGATAAAGTATCAACAAAATATCACCGGAGGCAAGAGAGCATAGGAGATATATGTGATATCATTGAGAAGGTTGTGTCTAAAAAGACAGGAAACTATATGGTCTACTTTCCCTCATACAAGTATATGGCAGATGTATACAAAGAATTTAGATCCAGATATCCAGAACTAAAATCCCTATCACAAGAGTCGTCTATGTCTGAAGCTGAAAGAGAAATTTTCTTAGATTGTTTTAAAGATAATCCAAAAGAATCTCTTGTAGCCTTTTGTGTTCTTGGTGGAATATTTTCAGAGGGAATAGACTTGATTGGCAGCAGGCTTATCGGCGCGATAATAATCAGTGTAGGTTTGCCTCAGCTTAATGTACAACAAGATATAATAAAAGATCACTTTAATAAAAAGAACAATAAGGGATATGACTATGCCTATATATATCCCGGGATGAACAAGGTGCTACAAGCGGCAGGGAGGGTTATAAGGTGTGAAAAGGACAAGGGAGTCGTTATGCTCGTAGACGAAAGGTATGGGCATAGAAACTACAAAGGGCTATTTCCCAGTCATTGGAGAAGCGTAAATTATGTTGGAAATTATTCTGAGGTAGACCGAGTCTTGGATGAATTTTGGAATAAATAACAATTGCACTCAATGGGCAAGCTGAATATAATATTCTCATTGGGGTTTTTATGAGAGGATTAATTATGAGAGAAAAAGACTATAGTTTAGAAATTTTAAGGATCATGTCCATGTTCATGGTAATTGCCATTCACGTTGCAAATTACTATTGTAGAAATCTTTCCACCGTGGAAAGTTTTTCTTATTTGGGAGCAACATTTTTTAACGCACTATCAAGAACTTCCGTCCCGATATTTTTTATGATAAGCGGTGCTCTAACACTGGGCAAAAGATACGATCATGAAAAAAACAAGAATAAGGTTTGGGGGTTTGTCTTTACCCTTGTATTTTGGACTTCTATATATTATTTATGGAATACCAATTACCTTGGAAAAGACATGGAACTTATCCCGACGATTATAGAAAGCATATTTAAACCGGTGAAGCCGCATCTGTGGTTTATGTACCCCTTTATAGGGTTGCTTATAGCGTTGCCATTTGCATCGGTTTTGGTAAAGAACATGGACAAAACGTTAGAGAATAAGTTTGTGAAATTATGGATGTTTTTTTCGGGAGCAGTCCTTGTTTTCCGGATGGGTTTTGATTTGCTTGGAATTTCCACAGCCATAAATTATAATGTGCCCATAGTCCAAGGGACGTATTATCTTGGGTATTTTATAGTTGGATATATTCTATACAGAAGAATTAAAAATAATGGAATCCGTCAATTTAATTATTTTATATGCTTCTCAGCGTATTTTTTATCAATATTGGTCATGTGGCTAGGTACATTCTATCTATCGGTACTAAAACAGAGTTACTATGACTGGATCTACACCTATAGAAGCATATTTACGATGTTTGCCACCTTGTCGCTATTTGCTTTGGTTGTAGCGATGTATAAACCTCAGAGGCTAAAAGCAAAAAAAATTATAGACAATGTCTCAAAAGCGTCATTTGGGATATACTTAATACATATGATTCCTCTTGAGATTATACAAGCAAATTTTGATATGATAAGCGTAAACGGATTTTTAGGAGTGCCGGTATTTACAGGCATTGTTTTTATTGCCTCTTATTTGATGGTGTCAGTGATCAAGAGGGTGCCTGTGTTAAACAAGTTCACTTAAAGATATTTCAATGCGCTGTTGGCAGCTAAAACTAGTTGTCGATAGCGCGTTTTTTTCGATGCGAACATATGCAGCGGCATGTGTATCTATTGGTATATGATGGAAAAGACCGGGCAGAAACAGTCGGAATTAAAAACTTGTGAAGCAGTCTAAATGGTGGGACAATGAAGATATGGGATAGAAAATTTTGCTGTCTTAAGGAGGGGTCTATTATGATAATAGGTGTGCCAAAAGAAGTGAAATAAAATGAAAATAGAGTTGGATTGACCCCAAATGGCGCCAGGGCACTTGTTGAAATAGGACACAAGGTAATCGTTGAGGCTGATGCAGCTATTGAAAGCTTTTAAACCGGCATAAGTGATTGGTGGTTTTTTGGGTATAATTTCATATAAGAAAGTTAAATATAAATTATTATGCTCTATGAAAAGGGGGCCTGATCATGATCACAGAAAACATATTGGATATCATCGGCAATACTCCGATGATAAGCTTAAAAAAGATGACTGGTTTCAACATATTTGCAAAAGGGGAATACTTAAATCCGGGAGGGAGCATCAAGGATCGAGTGGCTAAATTCATGATAGAAGAGGCCGAAATTAGGGGAGACCTCAAGCCGGGAATGACAATCATGGAATGCACTTCCGGTAATACAGGCATAGGAATCGCCCTTGTAGGAGTTCGAAAAGGCTACAGGGTCGTAATAGTTATGCCTGAAAACATGAGCGATGAAAGAAAGAAAATAATCAGAGCTCTCGGTGCCGAGTTGATTTTGACCAAGTCCAGCGACTACATAAACGGTGCAGTATGTGAGACGGCAAGGCAAAAAGCTATGGACCCGAATATCTTTGTCGTGCAACAATTTGAAAATCCAGACAATCCTCTAGCCCACTACAGAACAACTGCAGTTGAATTGTGGAGACAGATGGATAAAAAGGTGGATGTTTTTGTCTCAGGCTTGGGAAGCGGAGGCACATTGGAAGGGATTGGTCGCTATATTAAGGAAAGAAATCCCCAAGTTAAAATAGTGGCGGTAGAACCTAAAAATGTTTCGGCTCTTCTCGGTCATGAACCTGGTCTTCACAATATTCAGGGAATCGGAGACGGGTTTGTTCCTAAAATATTGGACGTAAGGCTCATAGACGACATCATTGAGGTGTCTGACGAGGATGCTGTGGCAATGGCTAGGGAGCTTGCGAAGGTGCAGGGAATTCTGGCTGGTACGTCTTCCGGAGCAAATGTATGGGCAGCAGTGCAGGTAGCTAAAAAATATGGTGAAGATAAACGAATAGCAACTGTAATTCCCGACAGGATAGAAAGGTATTTCAGCACATCTTTGATTTGATACCCGAAAGGACCAGGAGGCGGTAAAATGATAAAAGTAGAGGATTTGACCCTTACTTATCCAAGCGGCAAAGGGATTTTCAATGTAGACTTTACAGTAAAGACAGGAGGCATCACAGGATACTTGGGACCTAACGGGTCCGGGAAGACTACGACTATAAGGGCTCTGATGGGATTTATGAGGCCCGATTCAGGCATCTGCAGCATAAACGGGATGGATTGCAGGACCAAAGCTACCCAGATTCAAAACATACTTGGATACATACCGGGAGAGATATCTTTCTTTGATCAAATGGAAGGAGACGAATTCCTAAACTTCATGTCAGATATGCGAAGGACAAAAAATGAAAGAAGAAAAAACGACCTCATAGAGCTCCTTGACTTGAATCCAAAGGGAAAGATCAAAAAATTTTCAAAGGGCATGAAACAAAAATTAGGTATCGTGGCAGCCTTCATGCATGACCCTGAGATACTGGTACTTGACGAACCTACCAGCGGGTTAGATCCTCTGATGCAAAATGTATTCATAGATCTTGTAATGGAAGAGAAAAAAAGAGGCAAAACGATTTTAATGTCAAGCCATATGTTCGAAGAAGTCGAAAGAACGTGCGATGATATAATCATCATCAAAGAAGGGAAAATAGTCACTGAATCTGATGTTGGGGCTTTGAAAAAAGCACTAAGGAAAAGCTATCTCATCAGACCTAAAAACATGGACGTGGGTTGGGATATCATGCAAAACAAGGGGTTTGAAGCGACAAAGTTTGCTCCGGACATAATTGAAGCTTATATCGGTGGTGACGATGTAGACAGATTTATTAAAGCTGTTGCAGGATTTGAAGTTGAAAGCCTTGATGTAAGACATCAGTCCTTGGAGGATCTGTTCCTTGAATTCTACAGCAAAGGAGGAAATTAGCCATGAGCATAGTTCTTCTAAAAAAAACCCTAAAGAGAAACTGGGTGCTTTGGGCAATATTTTTTGCTGTTCTTACTATGTATTTAACTATAATGATCTATATGTTTGATCCTGATGACATACAGGCAATCATATCGATGGTTGAGCTGTTTCCTGAAGAATTGATGAAGGCCATGGGATTTGCAGGATTTACTGATATCACAGGTTACCTGGCGAGCTGGTTGTATGGCATGCTCATGCTGGCTTTTCCAATGGTATACTGCATAATACTTGGCAACAGGCTTGTAGCCAAGATGGTGGATGACGGATCTATGGCCTATCTCTTATCTACTCCAAATTCTCGAAACAAGATTGTAATAACTCAGGGCTTATATGCTCTGGCATCAGTAGCTTTTTTGTTCGCGGCGCTTTTTGGAGTGGGAGTAGCGATTTCGGAGATGATTTATCCCGGACTTTTAGACATAGGAGGATTTTTAAGGCTTAATATTACGACGATGCTAGTAAACATGTTTGTCATAATGCTAGTGTTTTTCTTTTCGTGCCTGTTTAACGATATCAAATACTCTACAGGCTTTGGCGCAGGGATTCCTATTTTATTTTTCTTGATGAATCTTTTAGGAGGAGTATCAGATGATGCAGCTATCATAAAAGATCTTTCAATTTATGGACTGTACGATCCTTTGACAGTTGCAACCGAAAGCACTTTTGTATGGGCAAATCTCTTCTATGTAGCGGGAATCATAGTTTTTTTTGCTGCAGGGGTAGCAATCTTTAACAGAAAAAGACTGCCTATATGACTATTTAGAAAAAAATCTGCAAGATGATGATAAATACTGCTGAAATTTGATATAATATCATAGAAAATATTGCGAAATGAAACGGAGGACAAAATATGAAAACCAAGCAAATTGCAGATGGAATTTACATGCTTTCAATGAATGTTGAAGATATACTCTTCGAGGGGATATGGAGCATCGCCAACGGAGTTACCCTTAATTCATACATAGTCAAAGGCGAGAAGACTGCTTTAGTAGATGGCGTAATAGGGTGGGACGGGGCTGTTGATACCTTGTACGCTTCATTAAAGGAAATCGACGTTGACCCATCAAAAATAGATTACGTAATAGTCAATCATATGGAACCTGACCATTCCGGATGGATAGACAATTTCAAAAAAATCAACAAGGATTTCAAGATAATCTGTTCACCTAAAGCGGCGGATTTATTGGATTCTTTCTTCGGAATAAAGGATAACGTTACTGCAGTTAAAGATGGTGCTACATTAGATTTAGGCAATGGCAAGATATTGAGCTTTCACTTGGTGCCTAATGTGCACTGGCCGGATACCATGATGACTCTTGATGAGGAGTCGAAGACTCTTATGAGCTGCGATATGTACGGAGCATTTGGAAAGATTGAAGAACATTTTTTCGATGATGAAATGACCGATGTAGAAAAAGATAATTTCGAGGAAGAAGGAATAAGATATTTTTCAAATGTCATGGGAACCTTTGCCCCTCAGGTTGGCAAGGCCATAGAGAAGACTGAGACGTTGGATGTTAAAATAATAGCTCCTGGACATGGTCCGATTTATAGGGGAAATCCTCAAAGCATAATTAATGATTACAAGCGATACTGCTCTTATCGCATGGGCAAAGGCAAAAATGAGATAAGCATTTTGTGGGGATCCATGTACGGTATGACAGAAAGAGTGGTAAAGGAAATAAGAGAGATGCTCGAAAAAGATGGAATAAAGGTAAATAGCCTTCAGATGCCATATGTGGATACCAGCGACATGGTATCTGCCATATTTAGATCTGCTGGTGTGATAATCGCAGCGCCTACCTACGAATACAAGCTTTTTCCTCCTGTAGCGGTGGCTCTTGACGAAATAGGAAGAAAGAAAATTTCTAAGAAAGCGGCTTTTTGCTTCGGCTCGTATGGATGGTCAGGAGGAGCTCAAAAGGAGATAATGGAGCTAATAGAGAAGTACAAGCTTGGTTGGGATTTTGTGGAGCCAGTAGAATTCAACGGAAGAGCAAGCGATGAAGAATTGCAAATCATCAAAGATGGAGTTGAAAAGCTGATTGAGAAAGTTAAGAAAATAGCTGAATAAGTTCGACCGGGGGTTTTCTCCCGGTTTTTTTAAGCTTGAGAAAATCTTGTAAACAAAATACAACAAATGGAGCAAAAACATTGTAATAATATGAATTATAAAAGATAATGATATTGTTGAGTCAGTTCGATATAATTAATATACAGTTTAATTTTTGGGGGAGAGTCGGTTGAAAAAGAAGCAGTTAAAATACATACTTAGAAACACTGTTTTCTTTATGCTCTTGGTTGTTACAGTGCTCTTCATTGCAGGCAAATACACTCAGTCTACTATTGCAGATGAGGTGTACCTGGAAGTAGGGAGTGATGAAATACAGCTTGTCAAGTTTGATGAAAGCCAAAGAGCAGAGTTTGTCACAGACTTGTCGAAGATATCATTAAAAGAGCCGGGAAACCACCAGATATCATTGAAAAAATATATATTTAACGTAACTTCGACGCTAATCCTTCAGGATACGATTCCTCCTGAAGGCGAGACGAAGGATTTGACTATTTGGCTTGGAGAGGAGCTTGAAGCAAGCGACTTTGTCCATAATATAATCGACGAGACCGAGGTTTCAGTAGGTTTTTCTTCAAATCCTGATTTCGAACTCGAAGGGGACCAAAATGTTGAAATTTATCTCGAGGACCAAGGTGGTAACAGAACTAACCTAAGGGCAGCGCTCACTATTGTCGCAGATGTGGATCCGCCGGTGATCACCGGTGTACCACGAACAATAAACCTGTATGCAGGAGACACTATAGCCTACAGAACCGGGGTGGAGGTAACGGACAACAGGGATGAAGATATCGAGCTTAAGATAGACAGCTCCCAGGTAGATACTCAAAAGCCGGGAAGATACAAGTTGGTATATTCGGCAAAAGATCGAGCGGGAAATGAGACGGTTATAGAATCAGAGGTAATAGTTATCGAGAAGAAAATTACAGAAGAGCAGGTCTTTACCCTGACGGGAAAAATTCTAGACAGAATACTTACAGATGGAATGAACAAGGAACAGCAGGCACGAGCCATTTACAATTGGATCAGAGGAAATATAAGGTACCAGGCTAAACCTGCATCAGGAGACTGGCTTGGGGCTGCATATGAAGGTCTTACAAGGAAAAATGGAGACTGCTATGTTTATTACGCTGTTGCTAGAGCTTTTTTAACCCAAGTGGATATCGACAATATTGAGATTGTAAGAAAGGACGGAGGCCACTACTGGAACATGGTAAACTATGGTTTTGGATGGTATCACTACGATACATCTCCACGAACTACCGGAGCGGTTTTCTGTCTTGTCACTGATGATGAGCTTCTTGCTTATTCTAGAGCCCATGACGATGCTTTCTTATTCGACACCAGTTTATATCCTGCCACACCTGATGAATAAAGACTCAAAGGAAGAGGGGAATACATATGAAGACACTGGGAGTTATAGGCGGAACGGGACCTTTGGCGACTTCGTATTTTTTTGAGCGGATAGTGTTGATAACGGATGCAAAGTCAGACCAGGATCATATCGATGTCATTTTGTACAATCGACCATCAATGCCTGACAGAACCGGATACATCACAGGTAAAAGCAAAGTCAGTCCTGTAGTGCCCATGATCGAGATAGGAAGCAGATTAGCAGATCAAGGAGCGGACTATATAGCCATACCTTGTATTACAGCCCACAGCTTTTTCAACGAGCTCTCTGAAGGAATAGATGTTCCGATAATAAATTTCCTTGAAGAAACAGGAAATCACATAGAGGAAGAGGGTATCAGAAATGTGGGGCTAATGGCTACCGACGGCACCGTATTTTCAGGGATGTTTCAAAATACCTTGATGAATAAAGGCATAGAAGCCATACTTCCTTCAAAAAAAGCCCAAAGCTACGTCATGGATATCATATACCGGGACATCAAGTCCGGCAAATCGGTAGATACGGATAAGCTTGCATATGTGGTTGGTGAGCTTAAAGACAAACATGTAGATGGAATAATACTAGGCTGTACAGAGCTATCTCTGCTGAAAAAAGGTTGTGCTGCAGGGCGGGAGTTCATAGATCCCCTTGAAATCGCGGCTGAAAAAGCTGTTGCTCTCTGTGGAGGAAAAGTAAAAAAATCTTTGAGACATCCGGGAGGTGACGTGGTTTGCAGATAAACATACTTGAATACCTGGAACAGACAGTAAAGAGGCTGCCGGATAAAACGGCCTATGCCGATGAACAAGAAAAGTTGTCCTTTTTAGAAGTATACGATAGAGCAAGAGTTATCGGTAGCTATTTATCCGGAAAGGGATTATATAAAGAGCCGGTGGCGGTTTTCATGAAAAAACAGCCGGCAACCGCAGTCGCTTATTTTGGCGCTATATACGCAGGGTGCTTTTACGTTCCATTAGATCAAGAAATGGGACTTAACAGGATAGAGATGATTCTGGAAAAGATGAAACCCAAAGCTGCAATATGCGATGAATCGACTGTGGACCTTATGAAAACGTTGAATTATAAAGTAAAGATATTTACTTATGAGGATATATCGGTTGGGGAAATAGATGAATTGTCGTTGTCGTCAATCAGGGATAAAGCAATCGACTTTGACCCCATATATACGGTTTTCACCTCTGGATCTACCGGAACCCCTAAGGGCGTGATTGCCAATCACCGATCGGTAATAGATTATATTGATAATCTGATGGAGGTCCTTAAAGCTGACGAGGATACAGTGTTTGGAAATCAGACGCCTTTTTATTTGGATGCATCATTAAAAGAGGTGCTTGGAACCATAAAATGCGGTGCAACTACTTATATAATTCCAAAGTCTCATTTCATGTTTCCCGTGAAGCTGGTTGAGTGCTTGAATGAATATAAAATAAATACGGTCTGTTGGGTGGTTACCGCACTGGTGATAATATCCTCATTTAAGGTGCTGGAAAAGGCCGTGCCCGAATATCTCCATACCATAGCCTTCGGAAGCGAGGTTTTTCCTATCAAGCAGTTTAATCTCTGGAGAAAGCATTTGCCTGATGCCAGGTTCATTAATCTGTACGGACCTACTGAAGCCACAGGAATGAGCTGCTACTATGAAGTAAACAGGGTTTTTGAGTTGGACGATCCCATACCTATAGGAAAGCCCTTTAAAAACACCCAGGTGCTTCTGCTAAATGATAAGGATGAAGAGGCTGCTGCCGGAGAGCTCGGCGAGATATGCATAAGAGGAGTGGGAGTAACGCTGGGATACTACAACGACCTTGAACGAACAAGAGAAGCATACGTTCAAAACCCTACATGCAAGGCATATCCTGAGATAATATACAGAACTGGAGATCTAGGGAGATACAACGAAAGAGGAGAGCTGATTTTTGTATCTAGAAGAGACTACCAGATAAAGCATATGGGACACCGGATTGAACTAGGAGAAATAGAGGTATGTGCAAATACAGTAGATGATGTTGAAAGCGCATGCTGCATTTACGATAGCCATAAAAGCAGGATTGTGCTGTTTTATACCGGCGCGGCGATTGGTAAAGATGTAATTATGTACCTAAAGGAAAAGCTTCCAAGGTACATGGTGCCAAACCATATAGTAAACCTTGAAGCTTTGCCGCTGACAACAAACGGCAAGATTGACAGGATAAAATTGGCTGATAAAATTTAAAAAAAGGGGTTATAAAATGGAAACTTTATTGGAAATGCTGAAAGACATGCACCCGGAAGTGGATTTTGAAAATAACGACAAGCTAATAGACCAAGGCATATTAGATTCTTTTGACATAGTGTCGCTTATTGCGGAAATAGACAACGAATACGGAGTAACCATACCACCGGAATCCATAATACCCGAAAATTTCAACTCAGCAAAGGCATTGTACGCATTAATAGAAAAACTGGAAGACTAAATAAAGATACAGGGGAAAAAACATGCTTTTTACATCTCATACCTTTGTAATATTCATATCGCTGCTTTTTTTGCTTTACTATACGATACCAAAAAAATATCAGTGGAAGCTGCTGCTTGCTTTTAGCTATGTGTTTTATTTTATTGCAGGACCGAAATTTTTGATATACATAATAATAACTACTGTCACCACGTACCTAACGGCAGTGAGAATTGGAAAGCATTACAAGCATTTAGATGCATACTTGAAAGAGAATAAAGAGACACTTTCCAGGGAAGATAAAAAAGCTTATAAGTCGGGAGTTAAAAAGATTCAATGGAAGTGGCTCTTAAGCGCCCTGTTGGTCAATTTTGGGATGCTATTTGTCATCAAGTATATCAATTTTACGATAGCAAATATAAACTGGACATTAGAGGTTTTTGGGTCAAATCAGGGACTTTCATTTGTATCAATAGCATTGCCTTTGGGAATATCATTTTATACTTTTCAATCCATGGGCTACATGATCGATGTCTATAGAGGCAAATATCCTCCTGAAAAGAATTTAGGTAAGCTTGCGCTGTTCGTATCATTTTTCCCGCAGCTTATACAGGGACCTATAAGCAGGTTTGACGACTTGGCAAAGACACTTTTTAAGGAGCATCAAATCGATGCCAAGAACATGTCCTTTGGACTGCAGAGGATTTTGTGGGGCTATTTTAAAAAGCTGGTGATTGCGGACAGAATTTTGGTTGCGGTCAATACGCTTATTGGAGATACTGTAGCCTTTGATGGATCTTATGTATTTGTTTTGATGGTTTTTTATACCATACAGCTGTATGCGGATTTTACCGGAGGAATAGACATAACTATCGGCATAGCACAGGTTTTGGGCATAAAAGTACAAGAAAATTTCTTAAGGCCGGCATTTGCCAAAAATACAGCTGAATTTTGGAGAAGATGGCATATATCCCTCGGGACATGGTTTAAGGAATACCTTTTTTATCCTATCTCGACTTGGCAGCCTATGCTCAGATTCACCAGGTTCTCCAGACAGAAATTCGGTGACAGGACAGGTAAGAGGCTACCGGTTTACCTGGCTGCATTTGCCGTTTGGTTCACTACAGGAGCTTGGCATGGTTCGAGCTGGAACTTTATTGTGTGGGGTCTGCTAAATTACGCCGTACTCATGATATCAGAGGAACTGAAACCGCTTTACTCGATTTTCCACCACAGATTCAAAGTGGAAGGCACATTTCATTTCAAGGTGCTTCAGATTTTGAGGACAAATTTTTTAATGAGCGCAATCAGGCTGTTAGATTGCTACAGAGACGTGCCAACGACATTCAGAATGTTCGGGAGCATGTTTACGAGACCAGACTTGAGTATTTTTACCAATGGAGGGCTTTTAGATATCGGCCTTAATGTGGAGGATTACTGGGTACTTGCGATTGCCCTGATGGTGGTGTTTGCAGTCGCCCTTGTGCAAAGAAGGGGAAGCGTCAGAGAGCAGCTTTACAGCAAGCCTGCTATAGTGGGAAGAGCTGTGTTCTACCTGCTGTTTGTAGCGATAATAGTGTTCGGAGCATACGGAATTGGGTACGAATCATCCCAGTTCATATATAATCAGTTTTAGGAGAAGTTCTTATGAAAAAATTCTTTAGCATTACGTTAACCTTTGTCATTGCCTTTGGAGGACTTGGTTTGGGGCAAAGAATTTTGATGCCCAAATATACAACAGGAATCGTTGAAGGAGCCCTTATAGAGGAATATTATCATGAGGACACTCCTCATGACGTTATAATCATTGGCGATTGTGAGGTTTACGAAAACATCTCACCCATAACTCTATGGGAAGAATACGGAATAACCAGTTTTATCAGAGGAAGCGCTCAGCAGCTTATATGGCAGAGCTATTACCTCCTAGAAGAGACTTTGAAATACGAAAAGCCAGAGGTTGTCATATTCAGCGTATTGGCGATGAAATACGATCAGCCTCAAAATGAAGCATACAACAGGATGACTCTTGACGGCATGAGACCATCTGTTCAGAAATTTAAATCCATCAGAGCATCAATGCTTCCGGAAGAGGATATGATAAGCTATGTCTTCCCTATTTTGAGATACCATTCCAGATGGAGCGAACTTAGCAGAGAAGATTTCGCAGAAGCACTTAAAAGAGAGCGAAGATTCCACAATGGCTACTATATGAGAGCGGATATCAAGCCGGTAGAGACCATACCAGAGGGAAGGGTACTGCCGAATTATGATTTCGGAGAAAATGCATATAAGTATCTGGATATGATGGTTGAGCTTTGCAAGGAAAACGATATCGAGCTTCTATTGATCAAAGCCCCGAGCCTGTACCCGTTTTGGTATGATCAGTGGGAGGAACAGATGGTGGATTATGCTAATAGACATGACATTAAATATATAAATTTTCTAGAACTGATAGAAGAGACGGGTATAGATTTCTCTGTAGATACCTACGATGCAGGATTACATCTAAACGTCACGGGCGCTGAAAAGCTGTCGATTTATTTAGGGAACTTTCTTCAAGATAGATATGGATTAAAAGATTGGCGAAACGACAGAGATCTTTCTGAGATTTGGGAAGAGAAGTGTGAATTTTACCATGGGATGAAAACCCGCCAATATAAAGAACTTGAAAAATACGGATACCTAAAAAGTATTAAAGGAGAATGAAATTAGAACGGAGGAGATAAAGATGAAAAAGATACTACTGTGCTTCATGCTGATTGGGATTCTTGTGTTTTCCTTTGCGGCATGTTCGGATGAAGCTGTGGATGAAAATCAAAATGGAAACGGACAAAATGGTGGTCAGCAGGATGAGGTGGAAGATGAAGCAAATTATGAGTTTGAGCACAATGGTGCGCTGATAACAGTCAACATGGAAGCGTCTGAGGTTTTATCAAAATTAGGTGAAGAAAGAAGCTATTTCGAGGCTCCTAGCTGTGCCTTTGACGGAATCGATAAAATCTACTCTTACGGCAGTTTCGAAGTGCACACATATCCCTCAGGAGACACCGATTACGTATCTGCAATAATACTAAAGGATGACAGCGTTGTTACGTCGGAAGGTGTTTATATTGGAGACACCAAGGATAAGGTGTTGGGTACATACGGAGAAGACTACCAGAACATGGACGGTGCTTTCGTTTATGAGCAAGGAGAAGGAAAGCTTCAATTCATTTTTGTGGACGACACAGTTGCAGCTATTGAATACATCGCAACTGAAAGCAAGTAAGCCAGCACTCCATATATCGCAATGACAGACTTTAAGAAACCGGCAAAACAAGTATGCCGGTTTCTTACGTTAAATTATTGATCCATTTGCCGGATTTTAATCTGAACAAACTGATAGCACATTTGAATATTTCTTCAAAAATTGCCAGTGCATATACCAAATGAACAGGAAGCTTCCACAGAAAGGCTCCTGCCAAAATCAGTGGAACACCTATAAACCACATGGTAAAACCCTCAATGATAAGGGCTCTAGTTGCATCTCCGCCACCTCTAAGTATTCCGACTATAAGCATGATTCCCAATACTCTTATAAAAAACACCACGGAAATCATGTAAAGGATTATTTGGGCGCTTGATCTTACTTGGCTTGATATATTGAAAAAATTAAGTATATAAGGAGAGGAAATTGCAAGTATCAATCCTAGAATAATGCTCGCCAGGATTGATGTCGCGACCAGGTTTTTGGCATATGATTTAGTCTTTTCCATATCATCCTCTCCGATGCTGTTGCCTATCATAACCGCAGCCGCATTTGAAAGGCCGAAGGCGACCACCATGAACAGATTGTTGACCGTGTTGCATATCTGAATGCTTGCTACTGCCTGAGTTCCCATCCTTCCATAAACCGCTATGTAGACGAGGCTTGCCAATCCCCAGCAAAGATCGTTGAGTACTACAGGGAGTATGGTCCTGTAGGTGCTCTTGAAATAGCTGGTGCTTATGTCTGTAAGTTCTCGTATTTTTCCAGCTAAGGGGCTTTTTAGTGCATATATGGAAATCAGAAGTATCGTCATCTCGATAATTCTGGCAACTAGAGTAGCTGTAGCCGCCCCTGCAACGCCGAGAGCTGGGGCTCCCAACTTGCCGAATATCAATATGTAGTTAAGGATTATGTTAATAGCAAGTGCTATTAGGTTTATTACAAGCGGTTGAGTTGCTTTTCCTATGGAGCGAAGGGAGAAGCTGTAAAGAAAGGTCATGCCTGTAAACGCATAGCTGAATACTGCAACTTTCAAATACCTTGAACCAGATTTTATGACTATGGAGTCATTGCTGAAAATGGATATTATATTTTCAGCGTAAAAAAAACCGATGACAGCAAATACAAAGGCAGAAGCTGCAATTGACAGGATGCCTATACCAAGAATCCTTTTTATGTTAGTTAAGTCTCTTTTGCCCCAATACTGGGCGATAAATACGCTGCAGCCTCCGCATATGCCTATGAGAAGCATGTTGAAAAAGAAGAAATACTGGTTTGCTATGCCTACGGCGGCGATCTCTATTTCGCCAAGTTTTCCTACCATGACGGTATCTATTAAATTTAGAAGGGAAGTAGTGAAACTTTGGAGCATAACCGGCAATGCTATCATAAGCATGGTTTTTATAAATACTTTGTCATTGAGTCCCGAAAATAGTTTCAAATTAGTCATTTTATCCTCCGTTGGGCTTGAATCGCCTTTTGTGGCAAGTATCATGATATTATATAAGTAGGGCTTTGTAAACAGAAATGTAAACTATGGAAAAGGGTGAAAAAATGCATAAAAAAATTTCAATAAAAACTCAAAAAAGGTCTCAGATGATAGATATCACGCAAGCAATTGAAAATGCAGTCTCAGAAGAAGGGATAATGGATGGCATTGTAGTTGTATACTCTCCCCATACAACAGCGGGTATTACTATAAATGAAGGGGCAGACCCAGACGTTGTTCATGACATCTTGATGCAGCTTGATGAAGCGCATCCATGGAACCATCGAAAGTACCTCCATGGGGAAGGAAATACAGCGGCTCACATAAAAACAAGCTTGGTGGGGGTATCGCAAAGCATTCCGGTAGTCCATGGAAAGATGGTGCTTGGAACATGGCAGAGCATTTATTTTTGCGAATTTGACGGACCGAGAAATAGAGCATGCCATGTAAAACTAATAGGCGGACGATAGAAAAGCTGAAAGCTCGATTAGCCTTCAGCTTAATTTTTTTCTATTCCTTGAGTGTAAAGAATGTCATCACAAAATAGACAAATATCAATGCAAGTGATAATGTGATTCCTGCGGAGTTATTGTCCACGGGACACATGCCTGCAGGAAGACTTCTTCTAGCTAAGTAAATCTGAAGTATATTGTAGATTGACACTGTAATTGCTATATAGAAAACGCTATTTGTAATTTTGGGATTTAAAACTCTCATATTGCCTCTCCTTTTGATCTTTTCATAATTATATACCTAAATCCACATAAAAACAATTTCGTTCTGCTGATACCATATGGTACTATAAGTAAATAGCATTTGACAATATTCTTGGGGATTGGCGATGGAGAATAGCAAGGACGCTCCCGGCGTTTACGTTATCGAACAATTAGTTGATGATGGCATAGAAGCAAGAACAAAGAAAGGTGGAGGCTGTGGTTGCCTTATATTTATTCTTGTGGCTTTATTGCTTGTTCTTATATTGTGAATAAGGTGACATATTTAAGGAGGAAGATGTGAAAAAGTTAATTCGACATTTGTAGGTATTGCAGCATTGGTGTTTATGTCTATAAGCATTTACTCATATCAGTTAGCAAGATTTGAATCTCCAAGAGATACCGTTTTTTACTTTTTGCAGGACATGGCTTTTTTGCCATTGCAAGTTGCGATAGTAACTGTAATCTTGGGGAAAGTACTATCGGCAAGAGAAAAGAGAGAGCGACTTAAAAAGACGAACATGGCCGTGGGAGCCTTTTTCAGTGAGGCAGGGACGGAACTGATTAAGCACCTCGTGAGCTTTGAAACCCAGAGGTCAAAGCTTAAAAACCTTGTCGATGTTTCCGAAAAATGGACTCAAAAGGATTTTTCTCGAGCTAGGCAGGCAGTAGCAAGCGCAACTTTCCACATTGTATGCAAAGATTCAGAGTTAATTAATCTAAAAGAGTATCTTGGTAGCACAGGATGTTCGTGCTTCGGCTATTGGAAAATCCCAATTTGCTAGAGCATGAAATATTTACAGATATGCTTTGGGCTGTATTTCACCTTTCGGATGAAATCATGGCCAGGAAAAATATAGAAGATATGCCCAAAACAGATAAAGATCATTTAGCAATAGATATAGAAAGAGCGATTAGAGCTGTACTGGTTCAATGGGTCAGTCACATGGAACATTTGAAATCTGATTATCCATATTTGTTTTCTCTGGCAGTCAGAAAAAATCCCTTTAATTCTAATGCAATTATAAGTGTCAAATAGAGAAATATAGTGGAAAAAGCTATCCTTAAGCATATTGCATAAGGGTAGCTTTTTTATTTTGAAAAAATATATTTTTGCAGGATAATCTGCTTTTAATGGATGTTGAACCATGACAAAAGCGTGTCAGCATTTGTCATTGACAAATTGCCTTCGGATTAAAAAAAATGATTTAAAATTAATATAATATAGATCAAGTGAAATATACAAAGAAAGGAGTTTTGTTGCTAAGAGTACTTTTTAAGATTCAAGCATTAATATTTTTAGAGGGGGATGTAAATGAGAAGCGCTAACAAGCAATTATTCAGTGTAGTGATGTTGATATTTTCAATTATATTGATAACAGGATGTACTTTTTTGATTAACTCTGAGGGGTCTGATGAATCTACGCTGATAATAAACGAATCAGGAAGCTACACATTGTCAGACAACTATAAAGTCGTAAAAATCGAAGTTGGAGATGTAGTTATTGAAGATGGGAATGCTGAAAAAATAGTAATCGAACAAACTGTGGGAGATGGAGAAGTAACACTAAAAAATATCAATGCTCAAAAGCTGTATGTATTTGGTGGAGGAGTTAACAGTGTTTTGTTGCAAGAAAAGACACGTATCAATGAAATAAAGGTGAAAAGAGAAGACGGACATGTCAGGATTGTTATAGAGGATGAGTCGATTGCAAATAATGTGACTGTTGCACAAGGAAGTCAGAATGTAATTATCCAAGGCAATATCGATATACTAAAAGTAGAGGCTAGCGATGTAGAAGTCACTGCTGATAAAGGACACATAAGAAAAGCGATAATCGAAAATTCAAATTCGAGCATTATTGTAGGAAAAGATTCAAAGCTTGATGAAGGAAATATTTCTGAGGAGACATCAGGAAGCAAATTTGTTATTTTAGGATCCGGAGATTTGCTTGAAGTCAGTGGTAAGGGAAATATAGTTGAAGTCGATGGATTTTTAAAAAAACTAATAGTCACACAAAAGACTGATATAGTAGTAAATTCTAATATAGATGAGGTTATATTCAAAGACGATGCTGAAGAATCCATTTTGATCATAAATGCTGAAGGTGTCGTTAAACTCATTCGTTCTAATACAAAAATCAATATAAATGGAACAGGTTACGTTGAAAAAGCTGTAGCTATTGCCACTAAACAAGTAGCAGGAAACTCAGTGATTAAAACAATTACATTACAGGATAATCCATTTATAGATATGAATTATTTGAAAGAAGAAAATCTCAAAACAATAACAAACATTGTGCCTAAGGTAAATGAAGATGATAATAATAAAGAGGTCCAAGATAAAGAATTATATAAAGTAAAGTTTATTGATTTCGATAGTACTTTGTTAAAGATAATTGATGTAGAAAAAAACGGTAGCGCTATTCCACCCAAAAATCCGTCAAGGATAGGGTATAGCTTTAAAGGATGGGACAAAGCATTTGACAACGTTACTGAAGATATGGATGTATTTGCGTATTATAAGGCAAACGAGTATATAATTGCTTTTAATGAAAATGGTGGAAGCAAAATTGGAGCTATTAAAAGCGAATTTGAGAAAACTATTCCCATTCCGGAAGACCCAAATAAAGAAGGTTACGTAGTCGAAGGATGGTATAAAAATGCTGCATTAACTGAAAAGTGGAATTTTAGAAAAGATACCGTACCATTAAATGGTTTAACTTTATATGCAAAATGGATTGTTGAAGATTATAGCATAAATTATGAGTTGAATGGAGGCAAAAACCATTTTGATGCACCAACATCTTATAATATAGAGTCTGAAGCTATTTCTTTAAAAGCACCTGAAAAAGAAGGGTATATGTTTGTAGGGTGGTTTGATAAAAACGAAGGAGGCAATTTATGTAACGAAATTGCTAAAGGAAGCGTAGGAGATAAGGTTGTTTACGCTAGGTGGCAAGCCAAATCTGATACTGGTTATAAAATTAATCACTATAAGCAAAATGCAAATGGAGAAGGATATTCTTTAGTTGAAACTGAGACTTATCAAGGTGTAACAGATTCCAGCGTTGAATCAAAAGCCAGGAGTTATGATGGTTTTGAATTAAATGTGAATGTTGATGGAACTCTCGTTAAGGGGACAATTAAAGGTGATGGAAGCCTTGCAATGAAGTTGTATTATGATAGAATTCAATACAAGGTAGCTTTTAGAGACTATGATGACAGTATTTTGAAGTCTGAAATGGTAATGTATGAATCGGATGCAAAACCACCTAAGGCAGAGCGATCGGGATACACATTTATTGGTTGGAGTGGAACATTTAATAATGTCAAATCAGATATAACGATTAAAGCAGTTTATGAGGTCAATACGGATACTGCCTACAAGGTGGAGCATTACAAGCAGGATGTAGACGGAGTAGGCTATACCTTGGCAGAGACGGAAAATCTTGCAGGAACGACGGATACTGTGGCGACAGCCACAGATAAAGGCTATGTAGGATTTACATTTGACAAGGATATAGAAGGCACGGTTCAAAGCGGCAATGTAGAGGGGGACGGAAGCCTGGTTCTCAAGCTTTATTACGACAGAAATGAATACAGCGTAGTATTCAAAGATTATGACGGAACCGTATTAAAGACAGAAAGCGTGCTGTACGAAGGCGATGCAGCTGCGCCGGTAGCAGCAAGGACAGGATATGTGTTTGACG